>JAUXUZ010000560.1 GCA_030680655.1 Phycisphaerales bacterium | reverse complement strand
GCTGCCTGACCGGTTCAGCACCGGCACACGCTTTGCGATTGGCCCTGCATGTACGGCTTTCTGGACGTCTCAACCTCGGGCATGATCGCGCAGCGGGTTCGGCTGGAGGCGGCCTCTGCCAACCTGGCGAACCAGAACTCGCTTCTGGATGCCGACGGCAACCTCGCCCCCTACCGGCGGCGCGAGGTGATGCTGGCCCCCGGGCGGGCGGGCGCAGGAAGTGCGCAGGAGAGTGGCGGCAGCGGGCGCAGTTTCGGCGTGCAGATTGCGCAGATCTCGATCGACCAGTCCGACCCCAAGCCTGAGAAGTACGACCCCACGAGCCCCTACGCGTACAAGGACGGACCGTACAAGGGGTACGTCGCGACGACGGGGATCAACCCGGTGATGGAGAACGTGAACGCGATGGAGGCGGTGCGGGCGTACGAGGCGAACGTGACGGCCGCGGAGTCGGCCAAGCAGATGATCGCGGCGACGCTGCGGCTGATTGCTTAGGCGGGGGGGTAGTCGCGAGTCGGCAGGGGGGAAGAAGCCAGGGGGGAAGAAGTCAAGGGGGAGTGGGGTGCGTTGGTGCTGCCAAGGATGGTGGCGGGTTGGGCCAGGGATGGCCGATGAACGTGTGACGGATCGGTTAGACTGGCGGCGTGAAGTATGGCTGACCCACTCGGACTTATCGGCGGCGGCGCGGGGATGCGGGGCTCGCAAGGGCTCAATGATCTGCTGGGCGCGGGAGGCGCTGGCGGGGCGGGCGCGACAAACGAGAACGGCGACACGTTCAAGGATGCACTCTTCAAGAGCATCGAGCAGGTGAACCACCTTCAAGGTGAGGCGGACGCCGCGCAGGAAGGCATCGCCACCGGCGACCGCTCGCTGGAAGACGTGATCCTCGCGACGCAGAAGGCCGACACGGCGTTCCGCGCGCTGCTGGCGGTGCGGAACAAGTTCACCGCGGCGTACGAAGAGCTGAAGCAGATCCGGGTGTGAGGCGTCGTCGTCGGGGCCTTGAAACGCTGCGCACGTTGGGTGTGGGGGCATCGCTCTCAAATTGTGAATTGGCTCAATGAGCGCCGCGATCGCGAGACGGATCGGGGCGTTTCCATTGGACGACTGAAGGAGGCATGGGCACAATGCGGGTGAGGTGCGTGCGGGAGCGCGCAGCATGTGCGCGGCGGTTGTGCCGCCCTGCTCGGGCTTGAACTCGGTGCGGATGGTCGGCTTGGTGGCCATCTGCAGGAAGGTGAACGCGGCGGGGTTGAGCGGGAGAGTCGACTCGGCCGTGGCGGCTGTCCGATCGGCAAGGGCATCGTTAGCACGTTGGCGCATGCTGGACCGCAATCGATTGGCCGCGTGGCGCGACTAGCGAAGCCAGCGATCCTGCGCGGGGTCGTAGATGCGGGTGTACGGCGTGGCCTCGCCCTCGCCACCGAACGCGAAGACCGAGCCTTCGTAGAGGATGGCGGCGAATCGGAAACGGCGCAGATCGGGGGCAGCGCATGCGAGCCAAACGGAGGGAGCCCGTGCGCCGGTGGCGGGCAAGGTCAGCCGCTCGGGTGCAACGGGCGCTTTGAGGTTACCGATGGCCAGCAGGTCGTCCCCGAGTGAGAACGCCGCAAAGAAGCCACGCGCGGATCGCATGGATGGCGCCGCGCTCCAAACACCGGGTACGGGATCGAAGGACTCGACGGTGGTGGTTTGCCCTGACCCTTGGATGGTGTAGCCCCCCAGCGCGTAGAGACGCCCTTTGTGCCCGACGGCGGCGAGTGCGTGGCGGGCCGTAGGCATGTCCGGCAGGCGCATCCAGGTGTTCGTCGCGGGGTCATAGGCCTCGATCACGCGGCTATCGGCGCAGCGCACGCGTTCGGCCCCTTCAAGCCCGCCCACCGCGTAGAGCCGACCGTTGAGGACCGCAACGGCGAGGCGAGAGCGGGGCACGGCGAGTGGCGCGACCGTCGTCCACGTGTCGGCCGCGGGGTCGTAGCGCTCGACGAGGCCCATCGCGACCGCCTCTGCATCGAGCCCGCCGACGAGGTAGATCATGCCGCCGAGCTCCGCGGCGGCGGCGAAGTTGCGGTGCGTGGGGAGCGCGGAGCGTCTGGTCCAGCGCCCGGCCCGTATGTCGAAGCACTCGACGTTCGTCGGCGGTGGCTCGTGCTGATCCTCGGTGATCCCGCCGAAGAAATAGACGATGCCATCGCACACGGCGGCGGTGTGGGCAACACGCGACCTCGGCTCGGCCATCGGGTTTGCGACCGGGGACGTCTTAGACACTACCGGCGTTGACGTTGTCTGCCCGTTCGTCGGCGAGGGCGCGACGCTTGGTCGTTGGCAATCGCATCCGATGAGAAGGATGGTCGCGCTCACGAGCATGAGGCACCGGACCATGTAGAAATCTTATGCCGTCAATGAACGATTGGAGAAGAGACTGCCAACTGCCCGGTCGATGAAAACACCATTGCGCTGCGCCCGCGGGGGCGCGGGCTGCGCTTCACCTGTGGCTACATTCCTGCGCTCCGCTGGGGCTGGTGGATGCTGCGCTACGGTCGGAGTACATGGCCGCACTCGGGGCAGCGGGGCAGGGCTCCTACTTCGTACTCGCATGCGGGGCACTGCGACTTGCGCAGCCTTGGCCGGAGGATGTGGTGCCATCCCATGAACTGGCCCAGCAGGCCGAGCAGGCCGAGGCTCAGTGTTGTCCACAGGCGCCAGTCACCCCACCCTGCTCCTCCGGTCCAGACCCCTTCCGCGTAGCCGATGCTGGCGGGGATGAAGGCGAAGGTGAGGAGCGCCCCGATCGGCAGCCACAGCCAGCCGAGCATCTGGCGGGTCCCGTGGCGCAGCATCTGCACGGCGATCCCGAAGCAGGCGGCAAGGCCGGTGAGTATGCACGAGAGGATCACGGCGATCGGAACGGTCATGCAAGCGAGCGTAGACCGTCGGGCGTTCGCTTCACGCTTGCCGGCGCAATTCGCACGCATTGATGTTCGCTGCGGGTAGCCCCGGGCTTCCGCCGCGGGGCTCGTTTCGGAGGCCGGCGTCGAACGCCGGGAGTTCTCAACTCACGCCCTCGGTTTACACAGCAACCCGGGGAGGACCCCGGGTCGTTGTGTAAAGCGGAGAGGGGGAGATTCGAACTCCCGTAAGACCGAAGCCTTAACTAGTTTTCGAGACTAGCCCATTCAACCGCTCTGGCACCTCTCCGGAAGTGGACGGTCTGGGCCGTAGGTTATTCGGCTTGCTGGGGCCGCGTCTAGAGAGCGGGGAATTGGTTTTTTACGCTCAAACGAAGACACCCTCATCCGGCCTCGCCGAGCCTCGGCCACCTTCTCCCGCTGCGCGGGCGAAGGAGGAGGGTCAGATCGACCGAATTGCCCCCGTGGCGGGGTCAAAGCGGGGGAGGACGGGGTGGGCGTCGATCTCGCAGCAGTCCAGGACATCCTGGGTGAGGCCGATGGCGGCGAGGTTGCGGCCGCCGCGGGAAGCGAGCATCGCGGCGGGGAGGTCGCACTCGGCCAGATGCCAGGCGGCGAGGCAGAGGCGGGCGGGGTCGTCGGCGGTGAGGTTGCGCCCGGCGGTGAGGAGGCGGTCGATCATGGCGCCGGCGGCGATGCAGTCGTCGAGCGAGACGCGGTCGCGGGTGCCAGCGCAGAGGAGGTGGACGGGGCGCGCATCTTCGGCGAGGCGGTCGCAGATGGCGGAGAGGTTGGCGAAGGAACCGACGAGGATTTCGGCAGCGCCCGCGGCGGCGGCGTGGAGGAGGGCGGCGGTTCCGTTGGTGGTGGTGAAGAGGATGTGCCTGCCGCCGATCGCGCCCGGTGTGAAGTCGCGCGGCGAGTTGCCCAGGTCAAAGCCGGGGATGTGCCGGCCTGCGCGTTCGCCGCAGAGGGCGGGGCGCGGTGACTGGCTCGCGGCGGCGGACTGGGCCTGCTCGACGGTGAGGATGGGCGTGATGCTCGGAGCGCCGGCGTGGAGCGCGGCGGCGATGGTGGTGGAGGCGCGGAGGGCGTCGATCATCACGACGACTGTGCCGGCAAGGTCGGCGGGGTCTGCTTGCGCTGCGGTGAGGTGGGCGGCGAGTGGGCGCGAGACGGGGGCGTGGGCGATCGGGGGCGGGAGGTCGGGTGCGGACATGGGCTGAGCGTACGTTGAGGGGAGCGCAGCGCGGAATGAAAAACGCCCCGGGAGCACCGGGGCGTGATGAGTGATCGGAGGGGAAACAAGGCACCCTCATCCGGCTCGCGGAGACTTGGGGGTGAAGAATCGCTCTTGCAGAGCGGCAGTGTGACTTCCGGCTCCATTTCGCTTCGCTCCATTCCGCACGGCCCGGCTAGGAGCGGGCGAAGGAGGGGGTGAAGGAGGTGGTGATCAGTCCTTCTGCATGGGGTCGCCCATGCCGGGCTCGACCTTGGCGGGGTCGGCGTCGTCCTTCTTCTCCTGGGGCTTGGGCTCATCCATGCCCACACCCTTGCCGCCCTTTTCGGCCTCGACCGCGCGGGTAGTAGCGGAGGCGATCTCGGAGGCGGGGAGGATCTTGAAGCCGCGGTCGAAGCGGGTGAGGCGCTCGCGGACGCGGCTGTTCATGCCGTCCTCGGTGTCGGCGTTGGGCATCTGGACGACGGTCATGCCGACGAGGTCACCGCCGGTGGTGAAGAAGGGGGTACCGACGAACATCAGCTCCATGCCGCCGCCGGGGCTGGGGATGTAGAGTGTG
>JAUXUZ010000546.1 GCA_030680655.1 Phycisphaerales bacterium | reverse complement strand
CGCCGCGCAGCGCCGCCTTCATCATGCCCAGCGGCAGCTGCAGGGCCTTGGTGAGCTCGGGGGTGTTCGCGGCGTTCTCCACAGCGTCCATCACCTGGCGGGCCTCGGTCAGCCGGCGGACTTCGATGAGGCACTTGGCGTACTCGAGCGCGTTGTCGATGTTGCTGGGGTCTGTGCGGAGGATGAACGCGCGTCGGTCGAGGGCGAGGTCCCTGTCGCCCACGCGGAACTCAAGCAGCAGCCACAACTGGAGGAACCCCGGGTGCGAGATGCCCATGCGCGACGCCTCACGGGCGGCGCTGAGCGCCTCGGTGGTGCGGTCCATGCTCATCAGGCACTGGATGTGGCTGTTGATGGTCAGGATGTCGTCGGGCTTGATCTGCAGCGAGCGTGAGAAGGCGGCGAGCGCCTTGGCCCTGTCGTTGACGGCGAGGTAGGCGTTGCCCAGGTAGCGCCACGTGAGCGGGTTGAGCCGGTCGATCTCGCTCGCCCGCTCCAAGAGGGGGATCGCGTCGGTAAACCGGCCGTGCGCTTCGGCCAGCCGGGCGGCGTAGATGCGGCCGTCGGCCTTGTCGAGGTTCTTCTCTTTGGCCTTCTGCGCAAGCTCGGCGGCACGGTCCAGCTTGCCGCCGGCCAACGCCTGCTCGAAGAGCCCGGCAACGATCAGCGGGTGCTCGGGGTCGATCGCTGCGGCGCGCTCGAGTGCCTGCATCGCTTCGGCGGTCTTGCCGCTCTGACCCAGCGCGAAGTAGCGGCCGATCTCTTTCTCCAGCGGCGAGAGGTTCGGATCACCGTCGAGGCGTTCGAGCTCTTCCTTGAGCGGGTCTGTGATCATGAAGCGTTTGGACATGGCCAAAAGCGTTGGGTCGGTGGGGAACTTCTCCAGGCCACGGTTGGTGGCCCCCAGGCCCTCCTCGCGTCCGACGCGGCGCATCATGCGCGCGACCTCGACGAAGTGCTCGGGCTTGGTGCACAGCGGGATTGCGACGAGGCCCTTCGCCTTGACAACCTCCAGGTCGGGCGGAGCGAGCAGGATCGCGTTCTTCATCTCGGCGAGTGTCCGCTGCAGAGGGTCGGTGTTGCCGACGTTGCGGATGGAGTTCTCCAACTGCTCCTTCATCGAGATCAGCATCGGGTCGTTGGGGGCGATGCTCAGGCCCTGCTCGCTCCAGTTCAACGCGCTGGGGAGGTTGTTCAACTCAGAGTCGATCTGGCAGAGCATCTTGAACACCTCGGCGTTGCCCATCCGCCGGTCGAGGATCCGAACCAGCATCGTCTTGGCTTCGCCCTTGAGCCCCTGTGTATAGAGAACGCGGGCCGAGAGCATCAAGGCTGCGGCGTCGCTGTAGCTCGTGCTCTGGTGGTACTGGCCCAGGAGCTTGCGGGCCTCGGCGCTGTCGTTTGAGAGGAGCGCGATCTTCGCGTCGATGAGCGTTTTCGGGGCGTCGTCAACCGTCGACCGGGCACGCAGCTCGTCGCGGGCGGCCTTGGTCTCGGTGAGGGCCGCGGCGCGGTCGGCCGGGGTCTTCTGCCGCTCGGTGAGCGCGATGAGCGAGTCGACGCGCTGGATGGCCGCGGAGTCGCGCACGCCGAACAGCGATAGCCCGGTCGGGCTCACCGGCTGGTTCGGCAGGTCCATGATCTTCTTGAACTCGTCGGCCGCCTTGCGGGGCGCGTCGGTCGTCGCGTTGAACCGGGCCATCATCAGTCGGGCGAAGGGCTTGTCAGGCTTCGCTGCGACGATCCGCTCGAAGATCTTTGCGCCGCGTTCGACCGCGTCGGTGATCTTTTCGCGTACGACCGTGTCGAGAACCTGCGTCGCGACGAACTCGTCAACGTTGGCCGGGTCTTCCGACTCAAGCGTCGCCAGCAGCGCTTCCATCTTCGGTTTGATCTGCGCCTGGTACTCGGTGGTCGCCGAGGGGTTCTTCCGCGCCTTGGCGGTCAAGTCGGCGATCTCCAGCTGCAGCAGGCCGAGCCGGGCGACGGTTGACGTTGGGTGCTTGTCACAGAACGCCTGCATCGCGGCCAAGCCCTCGGCGAGGGTCGCGTCGGCGTCCTCCTCGTTGATCCCGGCCCGGAGCTTCTCTGACGAGAGCCGCATCAAGTCTGCGTAGTAGACGGCGGCGAGCGCATCGGTGGCGTCGGCCCCCATGGCCGTCAGCAGGTCGTCCTTGGCCCGGGCCCGGTCTTCGGTCGAGACCTCCAGCGACTGGCCCATCTTGCCCACCGTGGCGATGCCGCGGTAGCGGCGGATCTGGTCGATCTTCTCCTGCGGCTCGTCCTTCATGCGGGCGATGATGTCCGACGAGTCGCTCTCGAGCATCTGCCACACCGGGCCTGCGCGCGGGCTGATGCGTGCGTCGCTGAGCACCATGTCGAGCACCGCGCGGTGGGCCGCGGGGTCCACGCGCTTGACGTTCGCGATCAGCCTCTGCGTCGACAGCCAGGCGCGGTACCGGTCTGAGTAAGCCTGCAGGCTGGTGGGCGTCTGGCTGCTGAGCGCTTTGCCCCACTTCTGGATGTACTCGATGTTGTTGCGGTCTTTGTTCACGGCCTTGGAGTAGGCCGAGGCGGCCTCGTCGTGCTTGCCCGCCTCCATCAGGCGGTCCCCCTGCAGGGCCAGGTCGCTCCCGCTGCGCAGCACGAACGTCATCAGGAACATCACGCCGGCCACCACGCACACCACACCCGCGACGAGGGCGATGACGACTGTCTTGTTTACTTTTGCTGCCATGTGTTCATCCTCGTCCAGCGCCGGTGCGCTGGAGCGTTACCTGGTCTTGCTCTTGCGGGGGTTATCGGGTGGATAGTTGCCCGACTCAACCTCGACCCAGTCGGGGGCGCAGCGGGCGATCTCGGGGAGCAGCTCGCTCAGGAGCTGGCCCGTCAGCGCTGCCGCCTGCTTCGAATCGATGCTCCCGTTGACGGTCGTCTGAACCTTGAGGTAGTAGGCGTAGTCATCTTGCAGCTTGAACGCCAGGACGCGGACGCCCTCGGGGCTTGGGGTATAGCCGCCGTTGGCCATGAAGAAATAGCCCGCGACCGACCGCTGATTCCCGCCCAGATCGAACGTCGAGAACCGCATCCGCAGGTCGTCGATCCCCCTGGGCAGCCGCACGCGCAGATTCGGCGCGTCCGAGTAGCGGCTCGTCCGGCCCGTGTAGACCAGCTGGCCCAACGCGTTGGCCGGCACCCGCTCGTCTACGCGCCAGGTGGACTGATCAAGCTGCACCTGCAGTTCCTCCGCGAGCGTGACGGGCAGCATGCCGGCGGCCGTCATGCACCGGTCCGCCACGTGCGGCACGGTGTCGACCATGCCGGTGTAGTAGGCAAGGTGCAGGTGGACGGTCGCCTTTGCTTTGCCGGGCTCCGCCTGCTTCTGCTCGTACGTGCGCATCAGATAGTTGCTCGTGCCGAGCTCCTCGACAAACTCGATGCTCAACCGGGCGTTGGACTCGCCCGCGGTGATCCAGTGCTCGGTCTCGGTCGGCACGGCCGCGACGTTGCGGTTTCCCGGCGCTTCGATCTTCTGCTTCTGCAGGAAGATGCCCATCGCCTGGAGCGTTGAAGTCAAGCCGAGCGCCACCGTCAGCAGAAGGACCATCGCGGTCACGAACGCCGGGACCATCAAGCCCCGGACGTTGATCGGCCCGGCGCGGTACACGGCCGGCGAAGCGCCCTTCTTTGGTGGCGTTTCATGAACGGTCCGCTTGAGCAACTCGGCAACGCCCATGAACACGAAGAACGCGACCACCAGCAGCGCGAACCCGATGAACATGTGGGCCTCGCCCTTGGCCAGCTCCGGGTCGTAGAGCGTTGCGATCCCCAGCACGGCGACGCGCACGATGTTCATGCCCACGGCGACTGGCAGGCCGAGCTGGATCAGCGCGATCCGCTGCCACCAGTGCTTGAGCGTGGCGAGCGCCACGGCTACGCCCAGGGCCGCGAAGGCGATCACCATCCGCATGCCGCTGCAGGCCTCGGCGATGTTCAAAGGGTGCGAGTTTCCGGCCTTGTCCCACACCGTCAGCGTGTTGCCGCTCAGATCCGTGTGCAACCCCAGCAAGTTCAGCGCGATCCAGCCGCCCTGGGCGGCGATGCCCTGCAGGACAAACGTCAGCTTGATCATCACCATCTCGGCCACTGTCACACCGAAGGCCAGGTAGCAGATCGGCAGGAAGAGCAGCGTCATCATCCGCGGCCCGGTGAGCAGCAGCGTGAGCCCGAACACGGCCAGGATCATCGCCCACCCCTGGCCCATGTGCGTCGCGAGCGAGCCGAGCTGGAAGAGCAAGTAGCACGGGACGCTCATCACCAGCGGGATCAGGCCCGGCCAGAAGATCTGGGCCTTCGTTGCCACGATCTCACGCCGGTTCTGCCAGATCAGGAAGCCGCTGATCACCGGCACCAGGTAGGCGTGGGACCAGTCCTGGCCCTTGCTGCTGAAGAGGTGCTGGGTGTGGAAGAAGTGCCAGAACGCCCACACGACGGCCGCTGTCAGCAGCATCACCGCCACCGCCCTCTGCGTGGTGAGCAGCGACGGCGCACCGCCGGGGTGCTTGCCCGCGGCGCCGACAAAGACGGCGCTCAAATTTGTCCCTGCAAGGGAGGTCATTGTCTCACGCTCCGGTCGCAAGTACGCCCGCCGGGCCCTGCCCGTTCGGTCGCTCCGACCGATCCATCCAGTGAAACCCGGCCTCCGTGCCGGTGGTCGGTCAACGCGACCGATCGGGAAACAGTGGGCCAGCCGTGGCCAGAGGACCGCCCGTTTGCTGTACAGAGAAGCGATCAGAAGATGTTTGCGTTTGTCTGCTGCGGGCCGAAGACGTCGTAGCCGAAGTTGCGGTCGAGGGTGAAGCTGAAGCCGTAGTTGGCGCGGAAGCCGTTGCGGATGACCGACAGCGGGAACGCCCAGAAGTTGGTGCCGACGTTGATCACGTCACCATCGCGGAGCACGATGTCGGGCTGTGTTCCTTCAACGATCGCGCGGTAGTTCACGCGGACGGTGGCCTGGCGCTCGGGCCCGATGTAGCGCGTGATGTCCACACGCTCGGGGATGCCGATGTCGTTCAGGTCGCTCGCCGACGCGATGGCGCGGATGATCGTCATCTTGCCCGTCTGGGGCAGGTTGTAGACGCCGGGCCTGTTCACGTTGCCGTGCACGTAGACGATGCCCTCGGCGAGCGACTGCACGCGGATCGTGTCGCCCGGTCGAACGATGACGTTGTACTGAGCTGCGCCGTTGAGCAGCGCCTGCATCGGGATCTGGATCACACGCTGGCTCAGCACGCCCACGCTGGGGTCGCCGGTTGTTGATGGGCCCGGCGCACCCTTGACCCACTGGCCGTCGACAAACTGCCACTCGCTCGCGGGCTGTTGGCCGGTGGTTGAGGGGGCGGGCTGCTTGCCCGCCGTGTCGATATCGATCACAGGCAGTTGCTTCGCAGTGCCTTCATCAGACGGCTGCGCGAACGCGCCGGGGTTGCCAGTCGCCGGCGGTTTCTCCTCCGGCTTGCCGAGCGAATCGATCAAGTCGATGACGCTCTCTTTGTGGGCCGGCGCCGCGGGCGCTGCGCTGCCCGGGGCGTCCATCGGACGCTGCGGGGCTGCGACCGGCATCGGCGTGGCGCCGGAACCAGGGTTTGTCAGGGCCACGGTACGGATGACGTAGACCCACTGCACGTTCTCGCTGAACCGTCCGCCGTTGCTCATCGCTTCGAGCAGGCGGTAGTCGGGGCGGGGGATGTTGTAGCTGCCCGGGTTGAGCACGCCGCCCATGATGTTGTACGTTTGCCTCCGGCGCTGGATCGCGTTTACATCCACGATCGGTTCGGTGAGGATCCGCTTGTTCTTCAGGGCGCGAGCGATCGTCTGGCTCGCCTCGTCGCCGGTCTGGCCCGAGATGAAGACCGGGCCCAGCTTCGGCAGTTCGATAAACCCGCGGTCGTCGATGAGGCGCTCGAACTTCTCCTCACGCTGCAGCTCGATCAGGTCTTGGATCTTCACATCGACGCCGTCGCCCGGGCCCATCCGGTACGATGATGCCTCCGACTGGAGGTCTTCCGCGGTCACGGGGCTGTACGGGTTGGGGTTCGCGGCGTCGCCGCCCTCGACGACGTTCAGCCGATCGAGGATCGGAACGATCGTGGGGACCTGCTCAAAGCGGCCCACCTTACTGGGGTCGATGAACGAATCCGTTTCACACCCGCCGATACCGACGGAAAGGCCCGCCAGCAAAAGGATGAGTCCGGCACGCCGGTACGGGGGGGTCATCAGGACGCATTTCTTCGGGAACGGATGGCTCACAGCCCACTCCTTGAATCTGTCATAGACCGCGTAGATTCACCAGCTTCTCAACCCTATCCATCGGCGAACAGGGCCTGAACTCTCCTCCATCGGCCCACAGGATGGGCGGGTAGAGAGGTTAGCACACATTCTTTTGCGAACACAGCCCCAACAGTCCCCAACTTGTTGGTGGTTCTGCTCGGTCGCTGTCGCGTGGATCTCGGACGCTTCTCTCCTTCGTTCGATCGCGCAAAAGTTGCGCATTTTGGCCGCGTGCTAGAAAGGCGAAGGCCCTGAGTAGACCCTTACGCCAATTGGGGCCGTACAGTTCAAACCCGATGCCCGAACAGTTCCCCTCACTCTCTGAGACGACCGACGCCACCGCGCCAGTCGCCGCACCTGCGCTTCAATCGCTGAGCGAGGCAGCGGACCTTGGAATCCGCCGCACGCTGGCCAGGCACCCGCGGCCGGCGGGCGGGGACCCGCTTCGGGCCATCGACCCCCCCAAGTTCAGCCTCTCGGGAATGGTCTTGAACAACGCGGGGGGTGTCGAGCACATGCAGCCGCGGCGGAAGCCGCCGTGGCTGAAGGCGAAGGTGCCCGGCGGCCCCGAGTATGAGCGTCTCAAAGCGAACCTCGCCTCGGCACGGTTGGTGACGGTGTGCCAGGAGGCCGGGTGCCCGAACATGGGAGAGTGCTGGTCGCGCGGCGTGGCGACGATCATGATTCTGGGAGATACGTGCACGCGGGCGTGCGGTTTCTGCAACGTCAAGACCGGTCGGCCGCCGGTGCTCGATACCGATGAGCCGCGGCGTGTGGCCGAGAGCCTTCGCACCATGCAGCTGGGCTCGGGCCTCAAGCACATCGTCATCACCAGCGTGAACCGCGATGAACTGGCAGACGGCGGTGCCGCGATCTGGGCGGAGACGATCCAGCGCACGCGCGACGCCTGCCCCGGCCTGAGCATCGAGGTGCTGATCCCCGACTTCGAGGGGAACTGGGCCGCGCTGCAAATGGTGATCGATGCGCGCCCGCACATCATCAACCACAACCTCGAGACGATCCGGCGCATGTACCCGGCGGTGCGCCCCAGCGCGAAGTTCGATCGCTCGCTCGAGCTGCTGCGCCGCGTGAAGGAGCAGGGGCTGGTCGCCAAGACCGGCATTATGGTCGGCATCGGCGAGCGCGACGAGGAAGTGGGGGGGTTCATGGCCGATCTGCTGGAGAAGACCGCAACCCCGCGCGGGCGCTGCGACATCCTGACGATCGGGCAGTACCTGCAGCCGACGCGCAACCACCTTCCGATCGACCGTTTCGTAACGCCCGAGCGGTTCGCGGCGTACAAGGCCGAGGGGCTGGGGATGGGGTTCCGCGTGGTTGAGAGCGGGCCGTTGGTGCGTTCGAGCTATCACGCCGACCATCAGGCCGATGAGTTGTCGGAGATCCTGGCCGAACGCGCGGGTGCCTGAGCGATTTCACTCTGACCACAAGGGCAGCAAGGGACCTAAAAAAACACCCGCCAATCGGCGGGCGTTGTCGTTACACGGTTTGTCGAGGAGGATCAGTACGTCTCGTCGGCGACGTTCAGCGAGCGGCCCAGGGCGCGCTTGCGGTTGATCATCTTGCGGCCGGCCTTGGTGCTCATGCGGGCGCGGAACCCGATCTTGCGCTTGCGCTTGGTCTTGCTGATCCGCTTGTTGTAAGCCATGCCCATGGGCGTGATCCTTCTGAAATGCCGGCCGAGAGGTGCTCTCGGCTGGGTCGTGATGCTAGCCGTGTCGGACGCCCGGGTCTACGCCGGCGGTCAGTCGCAGAGTAATGTTAGGGAAAAGAACGGCAACCCCTAGGGAACCTCTCCCCGGATTGCGGCGTATGGGAGAATGACGACGCCGATCGAGCCGATGATCGGTGTGCGCGCGGGACAGGCCGTCCGCCTCCGGTTCTTCACCCGACCTTGTTGGTCGGGATGCAGGAGCCGCAGGCGCTCGACCCCTCCTCCCGCGGACATACGACGCCCCTTCTCAAGCGTCAGAGGTTGAGCCAGCGTGTTGGTGCGCCACCCCATCGAACAGAAGATCGGTTACCAGTTCCGCGACGTGTCGCTGATCGACCTGGCGTTCCGGCACGCCAGCGTCACCGATGCACGGGTCAAGAGCAACGAGCGCCTGGAGTTCCTGGGCGACGCCGTGCTCGGCCTGGTTGTGTGCCAGCGGATCTACGAGCAGTACCCCCACCTGCTCGAGGGCGAGATGACCAAGATCAAGAGCGCGGTGGTCAGCCGCATCTCCTGCGCCGAGATCGGCAAGGAGATGAACATCGAGGAGCACCTGTCGATCGGCAAGGGGATGAAGACGCAGGCCGCGCTCCCCAGCAGCCTGGCGGCGGCGGCGGTTGAGGCGATCATCGCGGCGATCTACATCGACGGCGGGATCGAGCCGGTGCGCACGTTCCTGCTGCCGCTCCTGCAGCCGCGCATCGACCGCGCAGCGCAGAGCGGGCACCAGGAGAACTTCAAGAGCATCCTGCAGCAGTTCGCCCAGCAGCGGCTGACGACCACGCCCGAGTACGTGGTGCTCGGCTCGCGCGGGCCCGATCACTCCAAGCAGTTCCACGTGAGCGTTGAGATCAACGGCACGCGCTACGAAGCTTCGTGGGGCGCGAGCAAAAAGATCGCCGAGCAGGGGGCAGCGCTCAACGCGCTCTCAGCGCTCGGCCTGGCGAGCATCGAGAACGGCGTCGTCCACCTGCGCTCGGGCCTGGCACGCGCGGCCTTCCCCGGCGGTGACGAGAACGGCAAGTAACCGGCCTATTGCCCCTTGCGATCAGCGGCGCAGCGGCAGCAGTGCCCGCACCCGCGCATCGCGCAGGAACAGGCCGAGCCAGACCAGTACACCCAGCACCACCGGCATGAACCACGCGTCGCCGACGCGCACGTGCGTCGCGGTCGCTCCGCCCAGGTAGCCAGTCAGCAGCACCGCCCCCAGCACCGCCGTGCGCGGGAAGAGGTACACGATCGTGCAGGCCACTTCTACGACGCCCAGGGTGTTGAGCAGGCTCTCGGGGTACCCGAACTTGGCCATCCCTTCCATCGCCGCGGGCGGCTTTGCGAACTTCATCGAGGCGCTGAAGAAGAGCATTGCTGCGGGGAGCACGCTGGCGATCCACCCGGCGATGGTCATCCACTTCGGCTGGGCGGAGGCGGGTGTGGTGGTGCTCATAGGCTGGCTTTCTGCTTTGGGAACGTGGCCGGGCGGGCCGGCAACGCCGCTCCCACGTTCCCGGTGCTGTAACGACACCGCCCGGCACGGAGCCGGGCGGTGTATGGTGAGGAATGACCCCAATGGGATTTGAACCCATGTCTCGACCTTGAAAGGGTCGCGTCCTGGGCCAGGCTGGACGATGGGGCCCTTGCACCCTTGCGGGGCGCGGGGCAAGTCTAGACGCGAAGCGGCCGTTTGCCACTTGCCTTCGCGGCTCCTCTCTTTGTTCAGGCTGATTCTGTGATCGCGGCCTCACAGCCCCGATTCCCTGCCCCGTTCCTCGAAACCGGCTCTCTATTCTCGGTCCTGCGCCTCAAATCGGGCCCGGATCGGGTCGATGTTCTCTGCCATGAGCAGCGCATCCCGCCCGTTTGAGAAGCTCCCCGGTCCTGTCAAGCGCCTGGTATACGGCGCGCTCGCCGTCGCCCTCTTCTTTGGCGTCGGCGCGGTGATCCACCCTGACAAAAGCATGGCCGCCGCGCGAGAGAACTACAACGAGCGACAGACGCGCCTGATGCTCGCCAGCGAGGCCGACAAGCTGGCCGCCACGAACATCGACCGCAAACGCGTCGAGCTCCCCGATGTGACCTCGACGCGCCCGCTGCTGGGGACGCTCACCGGCAGCCCGTACTTCATCTGGGTCTACGCGGGCAAGACCGGCCCCGTCTACACCGTCGCCGACCGCGACGGGCGCATCCTCGCCACCGAGGTTGACGCCGAGACGCTCTATGAGCGCCTGCCCGAGGTGTCGGTCCAGTCATTGCAGTTGCAGCCCGGCATGCCTGGCCCGCTGATGATGGTTGACCCCGCCAGCCAGCAGAACTGATCCGGCCGTTCAACCCAAAACGCCTTCCTCCGGCCCGGCCTGATCGCCGGGCCGCTTTGTTGCCGGCGTGCGCCGGTCACTACGCTTGCCCGCGTGCCGCACGAGCCTCCTATCACGCCGCCGCCGCTGCCGATGCCTGGCGACCGACTCGACCCGTCGGTGCGCACGCTGCTGCTCTTTGGCGGCTCGTTCGACCCGCCCCACAAGGGGCACGTGAACCTGCCGCTGCTGGCTGCGCGCCACATAGAGCGTCTGCTCGATGAGGAGAAGGGTGTTTGGGTGCTGTACATCCCCGCGGCGCGATCGCCGCACAAGTCGAGCGCGCCGACGGCGACCGATGCGCAGCGGCTGGAGATGCTGAACCTTGCGACCTCGCACCTGCCGCGTTGCGCGGTGTGGACCGACGAGATTGACCGGGCAACCGCCGGCACACCGTCGTTCACCGTTGACACGCTGCGGCGCCTGAGAGAGTGGCTTGACGGGCACGGCGGCGAGGATGTGCGGCTGCGGCTGCTGATCGGCGCTGACCAGGCGGCGGCGCTTGAGCGCTGGCGCGAGCCGGAGGCGGTCGTGGCGCTGGCCGATCCGCTGGTGATGGCGCGCGATGCAGAAGGCGACTCCCCTCCCTCGCAAATGCCCGCCGGGCTTGGCGACTGGACGCGTCGGATGTTGCCGACGGGCAAGCTCGAAGCCTCCAGCTCGCGCGTGCGAGCGGCGCTCGCCGCCGGCGACGCCGCTTCGCTCAAACGGATGCTCGATGCGCCGATCGCTGCGTTCATCGAGCGTGAGGGGCTCTACCGCTAGCAGCGCTACAGCGCAACCATCATCGTCAGCGCGGCCCAGCCGATGATCTTGAGCACCCATGCTGCGGCGGCGATCCAGAAGCTGTCGTCCCAGTCGCGACCGGTAAGGGCGTTGAGCGATGCGGCGAGCGCAGCGCAAGAGATGAAGGCGATGAGCACGAGGCTGTAGATCGTCGGCAGCGGCAGCAGCATGGTCGCGAGCCAGAGCCCGGCCCAGATCGAGCCGACGCCCATCAGCCGCACCGCCAGGCCGCGCACATCTTCTTCGTAGCCGATGAAGAGGCAGACGAAGAAGTACCCGGCGAAGAGCGCTCCCTCGCACATCGCAAGGTGCGCGATGCACTTGATCATGCTCCAGCCGAGCAGCCCCGTGCCGACGCCCAGCGTGAGCGCCGCGCCGGCGGCGAGCCCGACGCCGCCGACGAGCCACGTCGTGCGCCAGTAGTGCTCGATCTGCTTCTGGCGGCGCTGGTGCAAGTCGGCGGCGATGCTGCGCTCGTGCCCGCACTCGGGGCATGGGCGACCGCCCAGGCCGGTCACGTCGTAACCGCACGCCGCGCACGCGGCCCCGCCGCCCTTGTGGCGAGCGCCGAGCCGCTCGAGCGTTTCGACATCGCCCGCAGAGCGTGCCTGCTTGAGGAGTTTCGCCTTGCGCTCGCCATCGGCCGGGTCGCGGTCGGCCTCGCGGGTGCGCGAGCCGGTCTTGAGGTTGAGTCCGCAGCGCGTGCAGACCACCGCGTCAACAGGGATGAGCCCCTGGCAGGCTGGGCACATCCGGGTGGAGGATTTGACCTCGTAACCGCTCATGGGCAGGAGCGTACCGGGAATGGCCAGCGGGTGCGGCGGGCGGTAAAGAGCGGCGGGGGTACCACCGCGTCGGTTCGGTGCACCGCGTGGGAGCTTCAGTTCGCCCTTTTCCTTTCCGTTTTGTCCTCGCCTCCTCGACCACGCCACCGCAGCAAGGCGGCCCTCGGCAAAGGTCGCGTTGCGTCGCCCGGGGGGCTCTAGCGGCAATTCTCGTCTTTTCTGCCGGCACAACCGGCTCCTGCCGGTATGCTCGGCGGATGAGCAGACACTGCATTCGTTCGTTCCTTTGCGCTGCCGCCCCGTTGATCGCGGTCCTGTCGGCCCTTGGCGGATTGGGCGCGATCGCGTCGGCCCAGTGCGGGCCGACCATCACGGGCCACTTCGGCGGAGAGACCACGGCTTTCACGCGGGTCAACGCCGACACGCTGCTGGTGGCCAACGGCACGCACGTGGAACTGGTGAGCGTCTTCAACAGCTTCGAGCCGATGTCCTTCTCGCCGCGCCGCACCGCCCCGCTCAACGGCCCCGCAGTGAAGCTAGACATGACCCTGGGGTCTGGGCGGGCCTATGCGCTGCTCAAGAACGGCGACGTGCAGGTCTTCAGCCTCGCCAACGCCCCCGGCCTCACCGTTTCGCCGCTGAGCACCATCGCGTCAGGCGATGCGGTCGACATCGCCGCCGCCGGCAACACCGTCTTCATCGCCACTCAGATCGAGCAGCGGATCGGCTTTGACGCCTACATCGACAGCGAGCTATACGTCTACGACGCCACCCTCAACCCGGCCGTGCGCCGGCAGACCTTCGAGCCACTCACCGACGACTACGGCTACGACCGGCTCGTCGTCGTCGGTTCCACGCTCTGGACCGGGTTCCACGAGCTCGAGTCCTCCATCTACGGCGTGGAAGGGTTCAACATCGCCAACCTCGCCTCCGTCACCCGCGGCGCGGCAGCGTTGAACAACGTGGCGATCGACGACGAGACCTCCATCGCCGCGATGGCGGTCAGTGGCAACAACCTCATCGTGGGCTACTCACCCTCTAGCCACGACTACGCCCTGGCGGCAGTGGATGTTTCCATCCCTAGCGCGCCCGCGTGGCGGCCGCCGCTCCCGTTCAATAGCAACGGGGATATGACCGGCCTCGCCACCTCTGGCGCGCTCGTCCGGGCCGCGTTCGGCAACCGCGGGGTCCGGACGTTTGACTTCGCCGACCCCTTCAACACCCAGCAGACGGGCGTGCACAATGACCTCTTCCCCTTCGTCACGCGGATGCACATCGTCGGCGGGGGGACGGGCGTGGACTGGTGGGCCGGCGGCCGCGCGGGGCTCATGTCGATGAACACGACCAACCCGAGCGCGGTGGGTACGTACTGGACGCTCAAGACGCT
>JAUXUZ010000542.1 GCA_030680655.1 Phycisphaerales bacterium | reverse complement strand
GATCCGACAACTCGCCGACGCCGCCGAGGTTCCGATCGTGGTGATCGCCCGCGAACCTCCGACACGCGCCGGGCTCTGCCCGATCGTCGCGGTCGGGCCGATCACCGTTCGAGCGTTCATCACCGAGCCGGCTCCGGCGGTCGCCAAAGCCGCGCCCAAACCGCGCAAGGGATCCAAGGCCGCTGCGACCGTGCCGGTGGCCCAGCCGCCGGTAGCGTTCGGGCCGTGGGCCCCGCCCCCGGTCGAGTGGATCCTCGCGGCCAGCGAAGCCCTCGGCGATGCGGCACTGGCGATGGCGACATCGCCGGTCGCGGCCGACCGGGCTTGCGAGCTCTTCGCTCGCCTGCAGTCGTGCCCCGATCACGAAAAGCTCCACCAGCGCCTCATGGAAGCGTGCGAACTGGCTTCCCGCGAGCCACGCAAGAAGAAGGCCGGCGTGCCGCTGCCGCCGGAGCTTGACGAGTTTGGCGAAGGCTCGCTCAGCTCAGAGGAATAGCGCGAGCGTGCCGCGAGCCGCGCTTTGGCGCATCAAAGAAACAGCACCCGCGACGGCGCGAGCGCTGCTGAAAAACCGCTAAACTCAATGCTTGATTACCAGCGGCCGTTGTTGTTGCCGCCGCCGCTGCTGACGCCGGCACCACCCGTGCTGTTGTTGCGGGCATTCTGGTCACCGATGACAGCGCCGCCGATGCCGCCGGCGACCGCGCCGATCGCTGCGCCCTTGCCGGCGCTGCCCGTTACCGAGCCGACGGCCAGGCCGCCCAGTGCACCGAGCGCAGCGCCCGAGAGCGCACCCTCGCCGGCGTTGTTACAGGCCGTCAGTGAGAGAGCGGTCGCTACGAGAGCAGTAAGGGCGATCAGTTTCCTGGTTGCAGTGCGTGCCATCGTTCAACCTCCGCGCGGCCGCTTTGGCCGCAGTTGTTTACCGATCACTAACCATATCTGGTTTCGACGCTCCAGACGCCCGGATGCAGAGTCAGCAGCGAATCGGAACAACACCCTAACGCGGTGCCAGCGCCCACCTGACGCAGACGACCGCCAGCCCGCCGAACCAATCAATTATTGAAGACGCCCTTGGGCAAAGTGGCCAGCGCCTCTCGCTGCGGAAGCGCCCGATCCAGCAGGTTGCGGATCGCATCCAGTTGCGTCCGGATAATCGCCGACCGTCTCAGCGCGTCACCCTCCGCGAGCAGCCGGTACTTCAACTCAGGGTCGGGGAGCACGCTGAAGGTGACCAGTTCAAGGATCGCCGAAGTCGGCACATCGTCGTCTGCCAGGTGCCCGACGATCGCCTTGGCCTCACGCAGATCGCGCAGGCTCGTGCCGGCGAACAGGGCCGTCAGCCTCGAC
>JAUXUZ010000538.1 GCA_030680655.1 Phycisphaerales bacterium | reverse complement strand
GTCGAGGGGATGCTCAACCGCAACCGCATCTTCATGGACCGCACCCAGGGCATCGGTGTGATGACACGCGACGAGGCGATCAACTGGTCGCTCAGCGGCCCGTGCGCACGCGCCAGCGGTGTCGTGCGCGACCTGCGGAAGGATGCGCCCACCCTCTGCTACGCCGACAACTGGGACGGCCAGGGCACGTCCGGCGTCAAGTTCCAGGTGCCGATCATGCACGAGGGCGACGCCTACGCCCGCTTCCGCGTCCGCGTCGAAGAGATGAAGCAGTCGGTCAAGATCATCGAGCAGCTCATCGATTCGATCCCCGGCGGACCGGTTGACACCTTCGCCGACGGCAAGCTCGTCAAGCCACCCAAGGCAGAGGTCTACGGCTCGATCGAAGGGCTGATCCAGCACTTCGAGCTGATCATGTCCAACCGCGGCTGGAAGGCCCCAGTTGGCGAGGGGTACTTCGCGATGGAGAGCCCCAACGGCGAACTCGGCTACTACATCGTTGCCGATGGTTCGCCACGCGCGTGGCGGTGCCGCCACCGCCCCCCGTGCTTCATGAATTACGCCGCGATGGCGAAGATGGTCGAGGGGCACATGGTCAGCGACGTGGTCAGCGTCCTGGGCTCGATCAACGTAGTGGCCGCAGAGCTCGACCGCTAGAACGGGCGGCGAATCCGCCAGCCGCCGTCGGCGAATGATCCGACATGAAGAAGACGCTCCTCGCTCTCGCCGCTCTCCCCCTGCTCGCACTGGGCGGGTGTACCTCGACCTACGCGGTGGACCTGCGGAACCAGGCCAGCCAGCCCGTCTTTGCCGAGCTCCTCGCGAGAAGCCCCGATGGGGGCCTGGCCCTTGTCGGGCAGCCGATCCGGCTTGGCCCGGGTGACCGGGGAGGCATCGGACCCGTCTCGGTTGACGCCCAACGCCAGCTTGTGCTCCGGGCCGACACCCCGGGGAACCCCGGACGCCCCGCGATGCTCGACGTCACCCCGGGAACCACCGTCGCGATCGTCGGCCAGGACGGCACCGCCGCCAACAGCCCGATCACGCTCAGGCCATCCCAAAACTGATCGACGACCACCGGGTTTTCGGGTATTCTCCGGCGATGCTCATCCAGTACTTAGCGATGACCGTTCTCAGCGTGGGCCTGCTACAGCCGAAAGTGGGCTCGCAGCCGTTGCCGCATGAAGCCGCGCCCGCGCCGGCGAAGAGCCCAGTGAAACCGGGTGCAACGACGACGCCCGATCCGGCCAAGCCGCTCTTGGCGTTCCCGCACCCGCTCATCACCGAGGTGCTCTACAACGTGCCCACGGGCGACAGCGGCGACGCGAACAAAGACGGCACCCGTCAGGTCGCTGGCGACGAGTTTGTCGAGCTCGTCAACCCGCACGACAAGCCGATCAACCTCGGCGGCTACACGCTCACCGACATGACCGCGAGCGAAAAGGCCAGCAACGGCAAGCCGAAGACCAACGCGATCCGTTGGACTTTTCCGCCGCTGACGCTTCCGCCAGGCAAGGTCGTCGTCGTATTCAACGGCCACTCCAGCACGATCAAGGGCCCCCTCGGCGATTCGTCGTCGGCGCCCGCGAAGGGCAACGAGCACTTCAACGGAGCCCTCGTGTTTTCCATGCGTCAGCCCTCGGACCGGATCGCGTTCGCCAACACGGCCGACTGGGTGATGCTCAGTGCGCCAGACGGAACGCCACTGCACGTGATCAAGTGGGGCGAGCCGCGCATCAAAGTCCCGGCGGGCGTGTTGCTGGTGGAGGATGCGGTGGGGTCTCGCGCTGGGAGCGTTCAGCGCACCGCAGCGAACGGCCCACTCGCCGCCCACCCGACCGACTCGGGCGTGCCGTTCAGCCCGGGTGTGTTTGCGATGCCAACGCCCGCAGCACCGATTGAACAACCGGCCGGCAAGCCCGCCAATCCGAGCCCTGACGCGGCCGGCCCCGGCAAGACACCTGCGGCACCAGAGCCCGCTGGTCCAGACGAACCGCCCGCGCACGAGCCGCCGAAGAAGCCGAAGTTCTAGGATTGGCCGCTCGGCGGGCTCGGCCGCCGGCCCTTCGAGCAGCCTACAAGGAACCCCATGGCCTGGATCACCAAGAACAGCGGCGCTACCCAGATCCCGCGGCGTCCCGAGCCGTACCTCACCACGGCGATGAAGGAGCGGCTGTCCCGCGACATCGTCCCACGCTACGAGGTCAAGCAAGGGGCGCTCCTCCCGGTGCTCCACGATCTGCAGCACGCCTACGGCTGGATCCCCTACCAGGCACTGGAGGAGGCCGCGGCCTTCCTTGGGCTTCAGCCGGCCGACGTCTGGGACACGGCCAGCTTCTACGAAGAGTTCTGGCTGCAGCCGCGGGCGACTTCGGGCACGCCGCCCCGCGGCGAGCACGTCATCGCGGTCTGCCGGTCGATCGCCTGCGAAGTGTGCGACCACAGCGCGATCACCAGCGCTGTGCGCGAAAAGCTCGGCATCGACGTGGGCGAAACGACCGATGACGGCCGGTTCACCCTCGTTGAACTCGAGTGCCTCGGGCTGTGCGAGGGTGCGCCCGCAGCACTGGTTGACGAGGAGATGGTGATGTGCGCGACCCCCGAGTCGATCGGCAAGGCCATCGACGCTCTGGCCGCTGGCAACCACTCGCACCACTGAATCGCGGCCTTCATTGTTATCCGACACGCCCGGTCCGCCGGGCGTTTTCGTTATTGGTCGGGCCGTGTCGGCCGCGCCGACCGAGAACGTCGCGCGGGCGCTGCGGCCCATCTTCGGACGTGAAGTTGGGCAAGGCCGGCGACGATACCGCGGGTGCAACGGGAAGGCAGGAGGCTCGTGCCGGGTAGGCGATACGGGCAAACTGGCTTCCCCTTGCCGCAGGAGTCTCCCGTGGAAACCAACACCGCGTCGGGCAAGTGGGCGGGCAAGAAGGTCTTTACAACCGGCGAGGCCGCGGAGGTCTGCAAGGTGAGCCAGCAGACGATCATCCGCTGCTTCGACGCGGGCCGGCTCGGCGGCTTCCGCGTTCCCGGCAGCAAGTTCCGGCGCATCCCCCGCGCCGACCTCATCCGCTTCATGCGTGACAACGACATCCCCAGCGAGAACCTCGAGGCGGGCGGCAAGCGGGTGCTCATCGTTGACGACGACCCGGGCATCCTCGAGTTGTTCCAGGACGTGCTCGGCAAGGACAACCGCTTTGAGGTGCGCGTGGCCAGCAACGGCTACGACGCCGGGCTGCAGACCGAGGCCTTCAAGCCGCACCTGATCGTGCTCGACTTCATGCTCCCCGACATCAACGGAAACCTCGTCTGCGAGCGCATCCGCAGCAACCCCGACCTGGTCGGCACCAAGATCATCATCGTCTCGGGCGTGGTCAACCAGTCCGACATCGACAAGCTCCGCGGAGCGGGCGCCGACGAGTTCGTCAAGAAGCCCTTCAACGTTCACCAGCTCATCGAACGCATGACCGCCCTCACCGGCACCTGAACCGCCCGATCGACCGAATCAGAAGACCGAACGCCAGCGAGGTTTACGCGTGACCCTCCCCCCTCCAACCGCTCCCGCGAGCCACCGACAGGTCGACTTGATCCTCCAGTCGCTCGACGAGCTCCCCACGCTCTCGCCGGTGGCGGTGCGCCTGCTGAAGGTCACCGGGGCCCACGATTCCGACTTTGAACAGATCATCCGCCTGATCGAGCTCGACCCGGCCCTCTCGGCCAAGGTCCTCTCGCTGGTGCGCAAGGCCGGCGTCGGTGCGGCGCGTGCGGTCACCACCGTCAAGCGGGCGGCCGTCATGCTCGGCCTTGAGGCCGTCCAGTCCGCGGTGCTCAGCGTGCAGATCTACGAGCTGCTGCAGCAGGTCCCGGGCGGTGATGAACGCCGCGACCAGGGTCTTGACGCCTTCGACCGCGTCGGGTTCTGGAAGCACGCCATCGCCGTCGGTTGCGCGGCCGACCTTCTGGCCCGTCAGCGGCACGCCGCGGGCGTCGTCGCCGACGAGGCCTTCATCGCCGGGCTGGTGCACGACCTGGGTAAGCTCGCACTCGACTGGGTGCTGCCCAAGACGTACGACCGCGTGATCCGCCATGCCCAGGCGTCCGGCGGGCCGCTGCACGTCGCCGAGCACGCTGCGATGGGCATCGATCACCACCAGGCCGGCAAGCGGCTCGGCGAGCGCTGGAGCCTGCCCCATCAATTGCAAGACGCGATGTGGCTCCACGGCCAGCCTCCCGGCGCGATGCCCGACATGCCCCACCGCGCGCTCGTGGGCGTTGTGGCGATCGCCAACGGGCTCGCCCATCGCATGATGATCGGCTGGAGCGGGGGCGGCGCGGGCGGAGGCGGCGCTGGCGGCGCGAGCGCCGGCTCGCTCATCGACGCGTGGGCCGCGGAACTCGGCTTTTCGCCCGAGGACCTTGCCGCGGTCGAGATGAAGCTCCACGACGCGGTCGCCGACCGGTGCCAGGTACTCGGCATCGGCGAAGAGACCCCCGCCTCGATGGTCGTTGAGTCGATCACGGCCGCGAACACACGGCTCTTCCGCCTGCACGAGCAGGTCCGCATCCAGTCCCGCGCGGCCAACGGCGCGGCGCGGGCGCTCGCCCTGATCACCGAGTTCGCCGGCGCTGAGCGCCCCGGTGGTACGCTCAGCGACACGCTCGCGCGGATCGCCCAGGGGTGGAACCGACTGACCGGCAAAGGCCCACTCGCCATCATCTGCCAGACGCGCGTCGGCTCGCCCGAGCCGTGGCGGTACCTCCGCTGCGATGACTCGGGCAATGTCGTTGAGAGCCTCGCCATCCCCGCGCCGGTCTCACCAACGGGTGAGCCGCTCGACCTGCGTCAGCTCGGCGGGAACTCCCTCGGCAACGCGTTCGAGATGGCCCAGTGGCTGGCACGCCGGCTCGGCCCGGGCGTCTCAGTCTCGCGCCTCAGTACCGTCACGCTGGCGTCGGCGCTCGGGCCCGCCGCCGTCGTCGTGCACGAGCCCGTCGAGTCAACCACCGTCAGCCCGCAGGCGCTCGCCACGATCACGACCATCTGGGCGTGGGCTGTTGGCGCTGCCGCCCAGTCTGAGGGCTCACGCCGCATCGCCGAGAACCTGGCGCAGACGGCGCGGGCGCTGAGCGAAACGCAGGCGCGCCTCGCCGACGCCGAGTCGATGGCCCGCCTGGGCGAGTTCACCAGCGGCGCGGCCCACGAGATGAACAACCCGCTCACCATTATCAGCGGGCGGGCCCAGTTCCTGGCCGATAAACTCAAGGACCCCAAGCACCGCGAGGACGCAGCCGCCATCGTCAAGGCCTCTGATGCGCTCACCGATCTGGTGACCCAGCTGCACGTTGTGGCCAGCCCACCCCGCCCGCGGATCGCGGGCGTACGCCTCAAGTCCTGGGCGAAGGGGATCATCGACGACGCACGCAAGCGTGCCGGCGCGAGCTTCGCCTCGACGCTCCAGGTCCGGATCGACGTGCCCGAGGTGGAGGTCGTGTTTGACGGCCCCCAACTCGCGCGGGCGACGGTCGAGTTGCTGGTCAACGCGATGCAGTCACAGCCCAAGAGCGGCGTGACCTTGAAAGTCCGGCCGGCGGACCCCGACGCGGCGCTCCCGGAGGATCGGCAACTCTTGCGCGTCTGGGTGATCGACGACGGACGCGGGATGAGCGACTACACCCGCAAGCACGCGTGCGATCCGTTCTTCTCCAGCCTTCCCGCCGGTCGTCGGCCCGGGCTCGGTTTGGCCCTTGCAAAGAGGCTGATTGAGGCCAGCGGCGGCCGTCTTGAGTTTGAGAGCAAGCCCGACTACGGCACGACCGCCGCGTTCGCCGTGACCGGTGAGGCGGCCGCCGAGTCGGGTGGGCAGGGCGGGCCGACGAGCACGAACGTGGCGGCGAAACCTCCGGTCGGGCGCGCCGCCTAAACACGAGCGCCGAACGGGCCGAACTTGGGGCTGGGCAAAACGCCCGTCAGACCCTCGTCCTTCGGGAATGGAATCCCCGTCATGGCTCACAACGACAAATACCACTACGACCGAAGCGACGAACGCGACCCTTCGCGCATCCTGATCGTCGCCCACGACGCGCGGCGCCGCAGCTGGATCGACCGGGCCATCAAGCAGAACGACCTTACCTGCGAGGCCGCCGACTCGAGCGCCGAAGCGCTCATGCTCGTGCTCAAGTACGACGGCGGCACCGGCGAGGGGTGCGACAAAGCGTTCGACGCGGTTGTGATCGACACGCCCGTCTGCACGCCCGCCGCGATGAAGCTGATGCGCGAACTCGGCCAGCGCCACATCGCCACGCTGCTGGTCTGCCCGCAGGTCACCTTCGAGCAGGCCGTTGAGGTCATGCGCACCGGCGCGGCGGACATCATCCCCGCCGACGTCAAACCCCGTGAGCTCTGCAAGCGGCTGCGTGCCGCCCTCAAGATCGATCCGCACGACACCGAATCAACCGCGACGCGCGCGAAGGCCGACGCGGCAACCAAGGGTCAACCCATGAGCACCGACGCCAAGGCCGCCGGCGAGTTCGCCCGTCTGATCCAAGGGGAGCTCGACGTTGAGACGCTCCTCCGCCACGCTCTCGAGTTCGTGCTGGCGCGTGTCGGCCCGACCAACGCCGCTGTTTTCCTTCCCGGCAGCACCGGTGAGTACGCGCTGGGCGCCTACGTCAACCTCTCGTGCCCGAAAGAGACCGCCGAGGTGATGCTCGATCACCTGGCCAACACCGCCGCGCCAAAGCTCGAGAACACGGTCGGCGTTATCGACCTGTCCGATCCGACGATGCTCGAGAAGGCGCTCGGCGAGGGCGCCGAGTGGCTCCAGGGCCAGCGTGTGCTCGCGTTCGCCTGCCGCCAGGAGAACGAGTGCCTCGCCGTCTTCGTGCTCTTCCGCGAGGAGGCCCGCCCCTTCGCCGCCGACAGCGCCCAGGCCCTGTCGATGGTCCGCGACGAGTTTGGCCGTCAGCTCGCGCGTGTCATCCGCATCCACCACCGCCACCTGCCCCGCGACAAGTGGGGGGCGCCCGGCGACGGCTGGGACAGCGCAGAGGACGATCTGGCGGCCTGAGGGGTCTCAGGGATCGGTCACTTCACCGGCTTGTACTTCACACCCAGCTGATCAAACAGCCAGGCGTACACATCCGTGTACTCCTCCACCCGCTGGCTCAGGCTGCTGCCGATGCCGTGCCCGCTGTTGGCGCTGGTGCGCAGCAGCGTCTGCGACGACGGCGAGGCCGCCTGCAGGCGGGCGGTCATCTTGCGGCTCTGCATCGGGTCCACGCGCGGGTCGTTGGCGCCCGTGGTGAAGAGCACGTTGGGGTACTTCGTGCCGTCCTTGATGTTGTGCAGCGGCGAGTACGCGTAGAGGGCCTTGAACTGCGCCTCGTCCTTCACAGTGCCAAACTCGGTGACGTTGAACGCGCCGTTGGCCGAGTCTTCAACGTGCAGCATGTCGTAGATGCCGACGGCGCTCAGCGCGGCCTTGGCCAGCTCCGGGTGCTGGGCCATCGTGACGCCCATGAGCAGACCGCCGTTGCTGCCGCCCATGAGGGCGAGCTTGTCGCGCCGCGTCCAGCGGTTGTCGACCATGTACCGCGCCACCGCGTAGTAGTCGTCGAAGACGTTCTGCTTGTTGAGCAGGTTGCCTGCGCGGTGCCACTCCTCGCCAAACTCACCACCGCCGCGGATGTTGGCGACGACGAAGACGCCGCCCTGCTCAACCCACAACAGGCGCCGCGGCGAAAAGTCGGGGGTTATATTGACGCCGTAGCCGCCGTACCCATAGACGATGGTGGGGTTGTTGCCGTCGCGGCTGATCCCTTTCTTGTAGATGATGCTCAGCGGGACCTGCGTGCCGTCCTTGCTCGTCGCCATGACCCGCGCAACCTTGAAGTCGCTCGTGTCCACCGGGCTCGTCCGCGCCAGCCCGGCGGGCGTTGCCATCTTGCTGCCGGCGGGTAGCTTCCACCACGCCGCCGGCGTGAGGAACGTCTCGACCTCCAGAAGCACGCCCTCGGCCGTCGGCGCAACCTGAGCGATGTTGGAGACCGGCGGGAGCGAAACCGCCTCGGCCTTCTTGCCGTCGGCGCTGAACACCCACAGGTCGCTCGGCCCGCCCGCCTGGTACTGCACGTAAAGGTTGCCGTGCGCCACCGTGAGCCCCTGCCCCTCGAAGAAGCTGGTCTGGATGCTGTTGCGCGGGTGCTGCGGCACGATTTCAACGGGCTGGAACCTGGAGGTGTCCTTGGTTGACTGACGAACCACCTTGCCGCGCGGCGCATCCTTGCGGCTCACCATGTAGATGAACCCATCGCCGCCGAAGGTGGCCTGGACGATCTTGTCGTCCCACCGGGTGAGCTGCTTCCACTCGCCGGTCTGCTCGTTTTTGAGCCAGTGCATGAAGATGCCGCCGTCGCCGTCCTGCACGCTCGCGAGGGTGTACCCGCCCCCCTTGATCTCTTCGAGCACGATCTCGGCGATCTTGGGGAACTCCTTGCCGACCTCGTAGGTGTCCTTCTCGCTGGGTGTGCCGAGCACGTGTGAGTAGACCTGCACGTAAAAGTCAAGGTCATCGGCCGCGCGCTCGCCCTCGCGGGGGTAGCGCGTGTAATAGAAGCCGCGGTTGTCCGCTTTCCATGCGAGCGAGCCGCCGGCGGTGCCACCTTGAGCACGCGGAACGGTGTCG
Organism: Phycisphaerales bacterium; assembly: GCA_030680655.1. GTDB lineage: Bacteria > Planctomycetota > Phycisphaerae > Phycisphaerales > UBA1924 > JAJTGZ01. The sequence goes on along the minus strand of JAUXUZ010000538.1, from coordinate 742 downwards.
CCGAGTTTCTCGCCGCTGGCCTTGAACACGTGCACCGTGCCGCTCTCGCTGCCACCCTCGCTCATGCTGACGGCGACCATCGAGCCGTCGTGGGAGGGGACGTACCAGTCGATGGTGGTCAGGCCCTTGGCGTCCATCGCGTTCGGATCGACAATCACCGTTGCTTTGTCGGCCTCGCTCAACGAGGTCATTACCACGAGCATCGGCTGCTGCCTGGCTGGGTCGTGCTTGATGGCAAAGAGCCTGTCCTTTCCGACGGCATGGAAGTGGTCGTACCCGACCGATGCGCCCGACAGCAGGGTCGTCAATCGCGAGCGGACCGCGTCAGCCGCCGGCAGGTTGTCAAGCACGTCCCGCGCGTAGGCGTTCTGCGCCTCGCTCCAGGCCTTCACCGCCGGGTCGTTCCAGTCCTCCAGCCAGCGGTAGTTCTCGGTGACCTTGACACCGTGGAACGTCTCGTTCGTGGGCCTCTTGGCCGCGGCCGGGTAGGGGGCGGCGGCTTTCGTCGCGGCTGCCTTCCCCTCGTCCTTCGCCGCGGGCGAAGTCGAGTGGCAAGCGACCAGCGAAATAGAGGTGACGAGAAGGGCCGTTGACGTGAGGAGGTTCAGGCGCATGAGGTAGTGTACCGATGCGCTCGGCGGCAATCACTGTCACGGTTTACAGGTGGCCCTCTACGCCGATCGCCGCGCGGGCGTCGCCTTGCCGTCGCCGGTTGCACCATTCGGAGCGTTGCCGCTCCCCG
>JAUXUZ010000181.1 GCA_030680655.1 Phycisphaerales bacterium | reverse complement strand
TCGTTCTCGCTCGCCTCCATGTACCCCGACCATAAGGGAGCGGGTTGGCCCGGAAACCACGGCCCCAACGAGCCCCGAGCGTGAGCGAGCGGGTTCGCCCGAGTCGTTCTCGCTCGCCTCCATGTACCGCGACCATAAGGGAGCGGGGTGGCTCGGAAACCACGGCCCCAACGAGCCCCGAGCGTGAGCGAGCGGGTTGGCGGTGGGCCGCCGGTAACACCTCGCCGAGAGCAGGCCGAGCAGGACGATGCACTGCAGAGGCTGCCGCCCCCGCACCCCCGCCCGGGATAGGAGCCTTGGGCGCAAGCACAAGCGCATTGCCGCTCGCCTCGCCAGAACCGCAGATGCAAGAGGGACGGCCCCCGTTGCGAATCCCCTCAGGAATGAACCACCGGTACGACGCCGTTCTGGTATGCTCCACCAATGGCAGACACCACCGTCCAGCGCGAGGCCGAGGAATGGGTACGCACCGATTGGATGCCCCGCACGCTGGGGGGCGGGCCATACACACGCGAGAAGATCAAGCTGGACGCGGGCGGCCAGTACGCCTGCGACGCGGTGAGCGCCGACCACCAGACGGCGGCGATCATTGCCACCAGCCGCAGCACCACCAGCGGGAACAAGCACGCCGTCGGTAAGGTCACCAAGGTTCGTTCGGACATCCTCTTCCTCGTCATGTCACTGGCCCGTCGCAAAGTGCTCGTCCTCACCGACCAGAGCATGCACGCGTGGTGCCGCAAGGAGCAGGATGCGGGTCGCCTCCCACGCTTCATCGAGATTCACCACGCCCAACTGCCGACCGAACTTGCCGACAAGCTCGTCGAAGCTCAGGAGCGGGCTTCTCAAGAGATGCGGGCCGCACCGGTCGAGCAGTGAGCCACGGAAAAACCGTCGCGAATCCCCCTTGACGCGCCCGCGGCCCGAAGTATCCTGGGCGATCAGCGTGCGCACTCCGCGCACGCTGCGGGTACAGGGGAACTCACATGAACGAAAAACGAGCAGAAGCACTGGCGGCGGCGTTGGGCGGCGAGGCGTGGCAGAGCGGTGGGGGGATCTGGCTGGTGACGCTGAATGTCGGTGGGAAGGTGGTCGCCTTCTCCGGCGACTGCATCTGCGAGTACCAGAGCGAGGAAGCGTTCGACGAGTCGAGGGCATCCAAGACCATCGAACTGACCGTCCCGGAAGACGACGAACGCTGGGTGATCGTCGATCAGGATGGCACCGTCTTTTACGCCAACAACGAGTTCGAACTCGGCTGGGATGACGAGGGCGAGGCCCGCCGCGAGGCCCGGGGGCTGGAGAGCCGGGGTGAGGGGCGGTGGCAGGTGGTGCGGGCAGAAGAGATAGAGGAGACCCGTGCTTATACCTAGCCCTACGTTTGGGTCTATGGCCGAGGCTGATGTGACTGTACGGTTGAAGGCGGTGGAGCTTTGTGTAGGCGCGGGGGGTCTCGCTCTAGCGGCAGCCCGCGCGGGCTTTTCCGATATCGTCGCTGTCGACCGGCATGGTCCCGCCTGCGAGACGCTCCGCAAGAACAAGACCGGTGGAGTTGAGCATGTCAAAAACTGGACGATCACCGAGGCGGATATTCGCGATATCGACTTCAAAGCGCACGCGGACATAGACCTGTTAAGCGGCGGGCCACCCTGTCAGCCGTTCTCATTCGGCGGCAAGCGGCACGGACGCGACGATGAACGAGAGATGTTCCCCGAGTTCATTCGCGCCATCAGGGAAGCAAAGCCGAGAGCGTTCATTATCGAAAACGTGAAGGGACTGCTCTCTCGAACAAGTCGGCCGTACTTCGACTATATTGAGCTCCAACTGCGCCTCCCCGAACATGTGCGAGCGAAGAGTGAGAGTTGGAAGTCACACCGAGCGAGACTCGAACGCCTGTACACGGGCAACAAGGGCCAGGGGGTTCAGTATCGGGTAATCCATCAGGTGCTCAATGGCGCGGACTTCGGTGTTCCGCAGCGACGCGAGCGGGTGTTCGTCGTAGGCATTCGCACAGACCTGAATCTCGAGTACAATTTTCCTCTGGCTACGCACTCCGCCGATGCGCTCCACCGTGTGATGTGGACAACGGGAGAGTACTGGGAGCGGCACGGTGTGTCGGCTG
>JAUXUZ010000524.1 GCA_030680655.1 Phycisphaerales bacterium | reverse complement strand
ACCCTCGCTCCCGCCCGCAGTGTGGTGCAGGCTTCTCGAAGAGTCGCCGTGGCGACCAGCCTGCACGCCACCGAGGAAACCCCCCAAATGCCCACCCCCTCCACCATCACCATGACCGCCGGCAAGCTCAACGTGCCGGACCAGCCCATCATCCCCTTCATCGAGGGCGACGGCACCGGCCCAGACATCTGGAAGTCCTCCGTCCGCGTCTTTGACGCCGCCGTCGAAAAGGCTTACAGCGGCAAGCGCCGCATCCAGTGGCACGAGGTCCTCGCCGGCGAGAAGGCCTTCAACAAGACCGGCAACTGGCTCCCCGACGAGACCGTTTCCGCCTTCAAGCAGTACCTCGTCGGCATCAAGGGCCCGCTCACTACGCCCGTCGGCGGCGGCATCCGCTCGCTCAACGTCGCCCTCCGCCAGATGCTCGACCTCTACGTCTGCCTCCGCCCCGTGCGCTGGTTCCAGGGCGTCCCCTCGCCGGTGAAGAAGCCCGGCGACGTTGACATGGCGATCTTCCGCGAGAACACCGAGGACATCTACGCCGGCATCGAGTACGCCGCGGGTTCGCCCGAGGCGCAGAAGATGCTCGACTTCATCGCCAGGGAGTTCCCCAAGGACTTCAAGAAGATCCGCTTCGGCACCGCGGACGCTTCTCAGCAGTGGCAGAAGGACCTGGAGGCCGTCGGCGGGCCGCAGCGCCCGGCCCCCGTGCAGGTCGGCATCGGCATCAAGCCGGTGTCGTACCTGGGCACCGAGCGCCTCGTTCACTCCGCCATCGTCTACGCCCTGAAGAACAATCGCAAGAGCGTGACGCTCGTGCACAAGGGCAACATCATGAAGTTCACCGAGGGCGCCTTCAAGGACTGGGGCTACGCCGTCGCCACTAATTTCTACCGCGACAGCGTCGTCACCGAGCGCGAGTCGTGGATCCTGGGGAACAAGGACGCCAACCCCGGCCTGACCAGCGAGGCCAACGCCAAGATGATCGACCCGGGCTACGACATGATGACGCCCGACCAGCAGAAGAAGGTCGTCGCCGAGGTCGAGACGGTGCTCAAGCTCGCCGCGACCCACGGCGACGGCAAGTGGAAGAGCAAGCTGCTGGTCAAGGACAGCATCGCCGACATCACGCTGCAGCAGGTGCTGACGCGCGCCAAGGACTTCGACGTTATCGCGACGCTCAACCTCAACGGCGACTACCTCTCCGACGCCCTCGCGGCCCAGGTCGGCGGCATCGGCATCGCGCCGGGCGCCAACATCAACTACATCAGCGGGCACGCCATCTTCGAGGCCACCCACGGCACCGCCCCCAAGTACGCCAACCTCGACCAGGTGAACCCGGGTTCGGTCATCCTCTCGGGCGAGATGATGCTCCGCTACAAGGGCTGGACCGAGGCCCCCGACCTCATCATCAAGCGCATGGACGGCGCCATCGCGGCCAAGACCGTCACCTACGACTTCCACCGCATGATGGAGGGCGCCACCAAGCTCAAGTGCAGCGAGTTCGGCGAGGCGATCGTCAAGCACATGTGAGCCGCTTCAGAAAGCCGACCCACCAACGCAGGCCCCGCGCCCTGCGTTTTTCGTTACCGGTGCACACCAGCCTGGTAGAACGCCGCGGCGTCCCGCTTGAGCTTGACCATGTCCGCGTCGCGGAGGTAGACCATGTGCCCGGAGCGGTGGAACGTCTGGGTGATGTTCCCGCGGAGTGACTCGTCGAGGAACAGGTGGGTGTTGGTGTACGTCGCGGCGAAGAACGGGGTCGCCAGGTCGTAGTAGCCGCTGACCACCAGCACGCGCATGGTGGGGTTCTTGGTCATCGCCGAGCGGAGCGACTCGGAGACGTTGACGTACCGGTTGCGCGCCGGGTAGTTCCAAGGGTGCACGTTGCCGGTGAGGATCTCGTAGTTAAGGTCGCTCTCGTAGCCGAGTTCGCCGCGCAAGTAAGCGTTGAGCGACGCGGTGAACGGGCCCTGCACCGCGGTGTACGAGGGGTCGTAGTCGGGGCCGGTGCCCTCGCGGCTGCGGTCGATACCGGTGTAGCGGCTGTCGAAGCGGCCGACGGTCTTCCCCTGATCGCGCAGCAGCTCCTTCGTGAACGCGCCGATGCTGACGCGGAGGTTGCTGCGCTTGACAAACTCGACCGAGAGGCCGGTGAGCGCGGCGAGCCTCGCGGCCACCTCGTCTCGCTTGGCGGGTGGGAGCGCATCGCCCTGCGAGAGCGCGACGACGTACTCGCTCTGCGCCCAGGCCGTGGCCTGCTCGATCGTCTTCTCGAGATCAGCGTCGAGCGTTGGAGCGAGCTTCTTGTGGTAGAACGCCGTCGCCGTATAGGCGGGCATGAAGAGCCAGTAGGCGGTGTCGTTGCCGGGCTCGAACGAGAGCGTCTGGAAGTTCAGCACCGGCGAGACGAGCACGATGCCGTCGAGGGTGATGCCGAGCCGGTCGCTCAGGTCGCGGGCAAGCCCCGCGGCACGCGTGGTGCCGTACGACTCGCCGCAGAGGTACTTGGGGCTGAGCCATCGCTGCGAGCGTGTCAGGTGGAGCCGGATGAAGTCGCCCACCGAGCGCACGTCTTCGTCAAGCCCGTGGAACTGGTTGGGGTCCTCACCCTCGTGCGGCCGGCTGAAGCCGGTGCTGACGGGGTCGATGAAGACCAGGTCGGTAAAGTCGAGCCACGACTCGGGGTTGTCGGCCAGGGATGTGGCCGCGAGGCGCTCGCCCTCGGCGCCCATCGCCACCTTGCGCGGCCCCAGCGCGCCGAGGTGGAGCCAGACGCTCGACGAGCCGGGCCCGCCGTTGAAGGCGAACGTGATCGGGCGCTTGCCCGGCTCCTTGGCCGCGAGCGTGAGCGGCTTGCCCTCCTTGTCCTTCTCGTCGCCGTCGGCGAGACGTTCGTAGACGATGTTGAAGACGTTGGCCTTGACCTTGAGCTTGTCGTCAAGCTGCGGCTGAACGCCGGCGGTGACGCGGTACTTCACCACCGTCCCCCCGATCGTGACGGCGTGCTCGGTGATACTGGGCTTGGGTGGCTCCTTCTTCTTGTCCTCGTCCTTGGCCTTGTCGGCGGCGGGCGGGTCGGCGGCGATTGTTGAGGAAGGACACATCGGCGCGAACGCCAGCACAAGGGCGGGCAGCAAGAGCGACGGACGGAGCGGCTTGATCATGCGGGGAGCTTACCCGCTCGGCCCGACGACTTCAGGGCGTCTCCACCATGGTGACCGTCGATCCGCCGCCTCCGCCCCCTACAGCGGTAAGGCTGATGTCGTCGTACAGCACGCCCTTTGAGGAACTGCCGTACAGGTCCACCGCCTGCAAGCGTCGTGCCCCTCCCTGTCGGTTCCACGAGCCGGTGAAGAGCACCTGGTTGTTGTAGCTGACGGTCTGGGTGCCGGCATCGAGATTGATCAGGACTGTGATCGGCACCCACTGGTTGCGGACGAGCGTGCGCGTTGACCCGGTGACACCGCCCTGCATGTTGTCGTAGACGGTGTTGTTGTTGAACTGAAACCGAATCTGCGTGCTCCATGACTTGGCACCGCCAGCGCTGTAGGTGTTCAGCAAGATGAAGTAGGTTTCGGACCCAGTGACATTGGTCGGAATGAACTGCCAGGCTGTGTACACCCACTGGCCGCTGGTCTGCGTGTAGAGGCGAACGCTGTCGGTGGTGCTGTCGATCCGCTGAGACTTAACGCCGGTGCGCGCAGCGCCGCCCTCGACGGTGCCCGCCGCGTTGGAATCGTTGTCCCACCCCCACCATCCGCCGACGTTCTGAAGCGACTGGCCGGTCGTGTACCCCTCGAAGCCGTCAGAGTGGGCGGCCCCCGAAGGCGTCGCCGTCAGGGTGTAGCTGCGCGAGGGAGTGCCGGTGCGCGAGGTCACGGTGTAGACGTTGCTGCCGGTTGGGGTGACCCGGACCCTCGCGCCGCCAACGCCGACGGTCGGGTCGGTGTTGGCGTTGCTGTCGTTGGAGATGGTGCCGATTGCACCGTCGCCATCGACGTCGGAGTTGCGTTTGATCTCTCGCAGGGCCATGTTGGCGCCGGCGTCGGCCGCGTAGCCGGCACGGGCCTCCTGAAACCGCAGCTGCGTGAGTTCGGCCTCGCGACCGCCGGAGATGACCATGGTGGCGACCACCAGCAGCAGGATGGTCATGCCCAAGACGGTCGCGACCAGCAGCGAGCCGCGCCGCGCGTAGCGCGGTGCGCGTGCAGCCAACGGCGAATGCCCCTGTGCGTGTGCGCAATTCATCAAGGATGTATCGGAATCGGCACGCCGCGACTCAAGCCCGCCGGGCCGATAACCGGGCACGGCCGCGGTGGTCTGTCACGGGCAGCCGGAGAAGTAGCTGTCGATAAAGACGATGAAGTCGTTGTTGTCAAACAGCCCGTCGGCCCCGGAGATTCCGCCCTGCCGGCCAAGGTCGGCCGCAGGATTCTGGCTGAAGTAGAAGTCGATGAACACAACGAAGTCGTTGTTGTCGAGCAGGCCGTCGGCACCGGGAGAGCCGCCCTGAACACCGATATCGACCGCGCAGTCCGCGGATCCGACAAAGTACCGGTTGGCCTTTTCCCACGCGAGGGGGCCGATGATGCTCCCCTGCAAGCGCCCGACCCGGTCGTCCATCGGCGGGTGGATGCCGCCGAAGATCCGCGAGATGCCAGCCTCATCGGCGGCATCGAAGTACCGGGCCCACTGAAGCTGCACGGTGGCCGTCGGGCCGTGCTCAAACGCCAGAGTCCCGGCGGGGATGTCCCACGATCCAAACCCGCCGGGGAAGTACTCGCTGCCGGTAAAGGCGCTGAGCACTTCTGCCGCAGAGCGGCTGAACGTGCTGTGCCCGGAGTAGTAACCGGCGAACGGGGGCGTGACGAACGTGCGGGCCTGGTAGGGCAGCCAGCGGGTGCCGAGGATCCAGCCGACATCGCCGATCTGCGTGGAGGGGTTCGCGGGCTGGCCACGCCAGGCCTTGATGGCGATGTCGCCGATGTGGTAGTTGAAGATGTTGCCCGAGTCGTCACGCTCGACCAGATGGACGAACCTGCCCCCGGGCTGCACATCGGCGGCGGCGATCACCTCGATCAGGCCCGGCACGAGCGGGATGCCCTGCGCGTGGTAGTTGGGTCCGGCGGGGAGTGAGCTCTGCCCCTTCTGGCACATGAAGCGAATCGCCGAGATCGGACGGACCGAGTCGTAGTAGCTCTTGGCGCCCCAGCAAGCGATGGCCGCGTCGTGCACCGCGCCGTTGAGGGCGAGGTAGAGCTTGACGTCCCACTCCAGGCGCGGGCAGACCGGCCCAACGCCACCGATTTTCTTGAGCATGAGCGGATTGTCGGAGGCGTAGTTAGCGATCACGTTCCAGTGGCCCGGGGGCGTCTCGGAGTTGGGACCGTCGGCCCAGAACTCCGAGAGGCTGCGCGTGTAGTCTCCGCGGAGCACGGTGTTGAGCGCGTAGGGCAGCCCGGTGACCGGGTTGACGCCGTAGCCCGTGCCGTCGTTGGCGCCGAGCGTGTTGTTGTGGTGCGTGGCGGGCCCGATGTCGATGGTCACGCCGTCGGTGGGCGTCATCAGCGCACTGGCACGGATGACCTCCACCATGTTCTGCTTGAAGTCAGCATCGGTGGCCGTGCCGGGGATCGACGGCGGCCCCGGGTTGAGGTAGACGTTGTTGGGGTGCGGGCCGGTGAGAGCGAAGGGCGTGACGGCGCCCCAGTGCGGGCAGACGAACACCTGTGTGGACTGGCCGACAATGATGCCGTTCTGCTCGACGTAGTAGTCAAAGGCAAGCGGCTGCCAGCGCGCAGGCTGCGCCATCAACGGGAGTTGAAAGGTGAAGGGGGGCTCGTAAGTGAAGGCGAGCGGTGCGTTCGAGGCCGTGTAGCCGTTGGTCGTCGCGTAATTGCCCGACTCGTTGCAGCCGTCGGCAAGCCCCGCAGCGCGGATCGTCTCAAAGACGCGGTTGCCGACAGCGACCGGTGAGTCGCCGGTGTTGGTCGTATCGGACGGGTTGTACCCGAGCGCAACCATCTGCGCATCAATCGCGGCCAGGGTTGTCGCCGCTCCGACCGCGCTCTGGTAACGCTGCTTGATCATCCGGTACGCGGCGAAGCTGATCGCCTGCGCACGAGCCGTTTCGATCGAGAAACCAGGGGGCGGCACCGCTCGCTCGTGATGAAACACCTGATCCGCCGACGGGTCATACGCCGCCCACGCGTCGTACATCGCGGCGGACGTGTGGTAGAGGTTCCGTGCGTGAACGGGCGGGCGCGGCCTGTCGAGCCGAATAGCGGCGAGCAGACGCTCGTCCCACTGGCGCGCCACCGACTGCTGGGCCTGGGCCGTCGTTGCGGAGAGTGCAACCAACCCCGCAACGCAGAACGATCTGAAGGACGCGGCGATAGTGGTGGGCATGGTCGGCTCTCCAAGTAACTGCTATGAGTGTACAGATAGTGGCCCAAATGCAAGCCGCGGAGCGGAATTGGGGCGACCTTTAGGGCCTGGTTCGCCGGAAATCAGCCGATCGGCCAACTCGCAGAGCGCAACGGAGGTTAGCGGCCGCACCGGGCTGCCCCGCTCGATCGCCGCAACGGGCACCCCACGGCGAAACGACCCCCACCCCCACCCCCACCCCTCCCCTCACCCCCATGCGAGCAGTGTGGTTCGCTCAATCGTCGTCCCGCGGCGTTCCCTGCCTGATGCGGTACCACTCCGCCTGGATCGTTTCGAGGATCTTCTCGTTGACGGGGTGATCTGGGTCTGGCGTGAAGCCGGGGAGGGCCTCGACGAGCGCGCGGAGCTCGGTAAACCGGACGCGGAGCGGGTCGCGCCCGGCGAACGCCGCGGCGAGTTTCTCAGCGATCTCGTCGGTATCGAGCCAGCCGAAGGTGTCGATGGACATGACGGGGATTCCGTACGAGCCGGTGCGGTGGCGGCTCAGTGATCGTCGTGGTGGTCGGCGTCTTCTTTGACGGCGTTACGGTTCCAGGAGGGAACACGGATCGTCACCGGGCCGTCGCCCTTGAGTTCACACTGGCACGAGAGGCGGCTGTTGCGCTGCAGCCCGGGCGCTTCCTCCACGCGGTCCTCTTCTGCCTCGGTCGCTTCGCTGACGTCCTTGGCACCGGCTTCAAGGTACACGTGGCACGTCGAGCAGGCGCAGACACCGCCGCAGGCGTGCTCGATGTTGATCCCACTTGCCATACAGGCCTCGAGGATGTTCATCCCCTTGTGCGCCTTGATGGTGACCTCCGCATCCTTCTTGCCAGTCAGGCTCTGGGGGTCCTCCATGAGCACACGGAGGTGAACGGTGGCGGTAACGGGATCGATGGTCCGAACGTGCATGGGAGCAGGATAGGGAAGTGGGCCGCACCCGATCACCCGTACGGGGGGCTTGTCCGCCTGAAAGGCATGGTGGAACTACGGCGGATTGGCGGCATCACGCACCGAGCTTCGCAAGGAGGAATGCACACGACTGGCTTATCCGTTGCTATTGCTAGAAAGTGGTCAGAATAGCCGATATGCTCCTACTTCAAGCTCCGATAGTTTGTGGACTATATGGTCCGTTAGTATTTTTAAGGAGATCGAAATGGGCTCTCGAATCACACCACTCGCGCTCGTCGCTGCCGCAGCACTCTCCGGCTCAGCGTTCGCCGATCTGCAGCCGATCTTCGGCGGCACGCTGAAGGCGTTGGAAGGCAACCACCAGGTCGTCGCGCCCGTCACCAGCCCCTACTACCACGAGAACTCGATGGTGACGACCGACGTGCGCGTCTGGTACGTCTACCACAAGTTCAACAGCGACGCGATCGGCCCGGCGAGTTCCACCGCCTCGGTCTACGCGGCGCAGGTCCGCGTTGCGTTGACCGAGAGCCTCCAGCTTGTCGCGTACAAGGACGGGTACCTCGACATGAACGGCGCGGTTGAAACCGACGGATGGAACGACGTCGCCGCCGGCATCAAGTGGCAGTTCCTGCGCGACGAAGCGAACCAGCTCTACGCCGCCGCGGGCGTTGGCTACGAGTTCCGCTTCGGGGAGAGCAGCGCCCTGCAGAACGACAGCGAGGTTCGGCTGTGGGCGTCGATCGACAAGGGTTTCGACAGGCTGCACACCGGCGCGACACTGAACTACCGGATCAGCACCAGCGGCGCGAACGACGACAACGGCAACTGCGACGTGCTGAGCTGGCACCTCCGGGCCGACTATCGCGTCAGCGACCTCTTCAGCCCGGTGGTGGAGGTGAACGGCTACCACATCATCAACGACAGCTCCACCGGGCTCGCCCTCAACGGCGCCGACGTACTGAACCTCGGCGGCACGGGCGCCGACGCAACCGTCTCGGCGGGGCTCGGCGCCGAGTTCCGGCTCGGCAACAGCGTGGCCCTCCGCGGCGCATACGAGTTCGCGCTCACAGACAACACCACCGACCTGTTCGGCACCCGCCTGACCTTCTCGGTCGTGTACACGTTCTGAGCCTCTCTTCCCAGCTCCGAAGGGGGCTCTTGCCGTCCGCGCCCGCAGGCACGGGCGGCTTTTTCAATTCTTCGGCGCATCCGCGGAACGTCAGCGGGCCGCCGCGTCGTGCTCGATCTCGCCGACCTCCATCCCGCCCCGAAGCCCCCCCGCCTCAAACTCGGCGAGGCGATCGAGCACCTCGGCCGGCGACTTGGCGACGCGGACGGCCTCTTTGAGCGGCTTGCACCCCACCGGGCGGCCGCGCGGATCGAGCTCCTGCCCGAGACGCTTGCCGAACCAGCTCATGCGCCGGCGGATCTGGAACATGGCGTAGTGCTCATCGCGGGTCTGGATCATGAGCGCGAAGTAGCGCCGGATGATGTCGAGTTTCTCAGCGGTCGTCGGCTCGGCGGGGATCGGCTGATTGTTGATCGCCGCCCACGAGTCGCGGAAGAGCCATGGTGTGCTGAGCGCCCCGCGCCCGATCATCACGCCCGCGCACCCCGTGCGGCGGAGCATGTTCACCGCGTCCTGCGGCTGACGCACGTCGCCGTTGCCGATCACCGGCACCGTGTGCCCCGCGGCCTTGCAGTGGTTCCCCACCGCCTCCACCACGCGGGCGATGCCGTCGTGGTTCACCTCACCCTGGAATTTCTGCTGCGTGGTCCGCCCGTGGATCGTGACGGCGCACACGCCCGCATCGATCAGCCGCGGCGCGAGCCATGAAGCCACAGGCTGGTCATCAAACCACCCCAGCCGCATCTTGCACGTCAGCGGCACACCCAGCGGCTCGAGCACGCGAACGCACGCCCTGACGATCTCCTCAGCCGTGTCGGGGATGCACAGCAGCCGCGAGCCGCCGTCCTTCTTGGTCACCTTGTCGACCGGGCACCCCATGTTGATGTCAACGACCGTCGCGCCGTGCTTCACGGCCCACAGCGCCCCTTCGGCCATGATCGCCGGGTCGCCGCCGTAGAGCTGCATGCAGATCGGCTTGTCGAAGTCGTTGGTCTGCGCGAGGTCAAGGCTCGTTGCCGTGCCGCGCAGCAGGCCCTGCGGCGAGAGCAGGTCGGTCGACGCCAATCCCAGCCCTCCCTGCTCGCGGCAGATCGTGCGGAACGCGAGATCGCAGTACCCCGCGATGGGGGCCAGCAGCAGGTTTGTCTTCAGTTGGACGGGGCCGATTCGCAGCACGGTGAAGGATAGGGATTGCTGGCAACGGCGGAAATTTGGCGATAAACTAGCGACATGGCCCAGACCGCCCGCCAGATTCACATCGCCGCCCAACGCCGCCACCCGGTGGCTTATTGGGTGCTCGGTGGCGTGGTGGTTGCCTCGATCGGTCTTGTCGCGATCGACCAGCGTTTGGGGTTCGTCATGATGATGCTGGGGATGGCTAGCGGTGGCATCATCAGCAAGTGGGGCGCGAACGGTCAGTAACGGTACCGACAGCGGCTGCCTTACTCGTTAACAACCCGCCCCTCAACCAGCCGCACCACGCGATCAGCCCGCGCTGCCACTTCCGCCGAGTGCGTCACGATCACCATCGTCTGGCCGGTTGCTTTCCGGTGCGCCAACAGCTGGTCCATGATCCCGCCGCCGGTCTTGGCGTCGAGGTTGCCCGTCGGCTCGTCGGCCAGCAGCAGCGGCGGGTCATTGATCAAGGCACGGGCCAGCGCCACGCGCTGACGCTCACCGCCCGAGAGCTCGCCGCTGCGGTGGCCGAGCCGGTGTGAGAGGCCCAGCTCGGCGAGCAGTGCCTCCGCCTTCGCCGTCGCCGCCGCCTTGTCGTACCTCAGCCGCCCCTTGTTCACCATCGCCGCGAGGCAGACGTTCTCGAGGATGTTCAACTCGGGGAGCAGGTGGTAAAACTGGAAGACGAACCCGACCGACTCGGCGCGGTAGCGGTCCAGCCGCCGGCCCCACATCGACTTGAACGATGTGCCGCCGAAGGTAATGTCGCTCTGCTGATCCGCGGTGTCTCGGTCCGGCCGGTCCAGCCCGCCAAGCAGGTGCAAGAGCGTGCTTTTGCCGCTGCCGGTCGCGCCGACGATCGCCACGAACTCACCCTTCTCCACGCTCACCGACGCACCACGCAGCACCGGGATGCGGTGCCGCTTGAGCTTGTAGGTCTTGTGCACGTTGGTAGCGGAGAGGTAAGGCATGGGAGGGGAAGGGGGGAAGGGATCAAGGGACCGAGGGAGCAAGGGATCGAGGGAGCAAGGGATCGAGAAGAAGTAAGGCAAAGAAGGGCGTGACACGAGAGATCGGCTGTCTTCATTCTTCTTGATCCCTTGATCCCTTGATGCCTTGATCCCTCGATCCCTCTCCTACTCAAATCGCAACGCTTTCACCGGGTGCATAAACGCCGCGCGGGCCGCGGGGATCACCGCGCCGACGACACTGAAGAACACCCCGCTCGCCGCGACGATCGCGGCCCGGGCCGGAACAACCTTGTTGGGGATCTCCGCGAAGTAGTAGACCCGCGGGTCCCAGACGCTGATGCCAAACCGCGCCCCCATCCACTCGTGGATCGGGTTGATGTTCGTCACGATCAGGTAGGCGAGCGCTGTCCCGATCAGCACCCCCGCCACGCCGATCGCCAGGCCGTACAGAAGCCACAACCCCGCCACGCCCCACCCGCTCGCTCCCACCGCGCGCAGGATGCCGATGTCCTTGGTCTTCTCGCTGATCATCGCCCAGAAGATCGACATGATCAGCACCGCGCACACCAGCCAGATCAGCGACAGCAGCGTGAGGACCACCGCCGTCTCCTTCTTCACCGCGCCCACGAACATCGCGTTCTGCATCTCCCAGGTCTTAATCAGCTGGGTGTTGTCGTTGCTCATGGCGCTGAAGGGGGGGACCTTGCCCGCAAAGTCGGCGGCGAACTTCTCGTACACCTTCAGCACGCGCTCGCGGAGCGCATCGGGGCTCACGCCCGGCTTCGCCCGCACCAGCACGGTGTTCACCCGCGCCGGATCAACCTGGGCGTTCGAAAGGTCCGGCGGCCGGTCGTACGGGTCCACGTTCTTCGGCGCCACCAGGCTGGCGCTCATCTTCATGCGCTCCTGCAGCGCCGCCAGCGGCACCAGCACGCTCCGCCGGTCCACCTCGTACACACCCGTGCGGCTCTCGTTGGCGACGGGCAGGTTCCACGATACCAGCTCGATCGACCGCCCCTTGGTGTCCAGCGGCACCATGCGCAGC
>JAUXUZ010000523.1 GCA_030680655.1 Phycisphaerales bacterium | reverse complement strand
GCGCGTGCGGCGACCTCGAGCGGGCTGGCGCCGAAGATCACTCTTGACGGCGGGAAGTTTGGCGGGAAGCTGCGGCTCCAGGCACGCACCGACGTGTCGGTGCGGTCGTTTGACGTGATCGAGCAGGTGGGCGTGGAGGAGTATCTCAAGGGCGTTGTGACGGCTGAGATGTTCCCGAACTGGCCCTTGCAGGCGTTCTGCACCCAGGCGGTCTGTGCGCGGTCGTACGCGCTGCACCAGCGTGCCAATGCGCGGAGCATGGGGCAGAAGTTCGATGTCGAGAGCAGCGTGAAGGACCAGGCGTACAAGGGCGCCGTCGACAAGGGTCCGGCGGCCGACGCGGTTGAAGCGACCAGCGGTGTAATCCTGACGTGGAACGGGCAGGTGCTGCGCGCGTACTACAGCAGCACGAGCGGCGGCCGCCCGGGTTCGGCGCGTGACACGTGGCCGATCACCCGCGGCTACGAGTACAACCTCGCCGGCCCCATCCAGGCGGCTCCGACGGGGTCGAACGGCGCACGTGACGCGACCCTCGGTTCGACGTCGCCGTACTACCGGTGGCAGGCGGCGCGATCGAAGAACGAGGCGGTTTCGCGGCTGAAAGAGTGGGGGCGGGTGAACGGTCACCCGGTGAAGGAACTCGCCGGTTTGACGGGCGTGACGCTGACTGAGAGCAACACCGCGGGCCGGCCGACGAAGTTCACCGTCAGCGGCGGCGGGCGTACCTTCGCCCTTTCTGCCGAGCAACTGCGGTTTGCCCTCAATCAAGAGGCCAAGGGGCTGCCCGCGATTGTCAAAGCAACCCGGGTGAACTCGGGCGACATGGAGGTGACGATCGTGGGCGACGTGGTGAACATCAAGGGCCGGGGCTTCGGGCACGGCGTGGGCATGTGCCAGTACTCTGTGAAGGAACTCGCCGATCGCGGTGAGCAGTGGCGGCAGATTGTGCCGCTCTTCTACCCCGGCGCGAAGCTCGCGAAGGCGTACTAGCTCGCGCGGGAATCTCCGCCAGCACCGCTGATAGACTGCGGTGATGGCGGGTGCGATCTGCGGCAAGAGGGTGTTGATGCTGGCGCCGGCCTTCATGGCCGACCGGCGGCACAAGCGTGTGCACGGGGTGGAGCTGTTCAACTTTTTGCTTGTCCGTCGGCTGGTGGAGCTTGGTGTGCGGGTGACGCTGGCGGCCGAGCCGCGGTGGCGCGAGGGGTTCGCTGAGCACTTTGCGGGAGTGGGGCAGGGGCTGGAAGTGGTGTACGGGCTGCCGCTGTCACGCCCGTTGCCGGTTTCGCTGTCGCTCGTGCCGGGGTTGCTGCGGCGCGGGCCGTACGACCTGGTGGTGCTCGGGAACAACGGGCGCGGGGTCTTGCCCGCGGCCCGTGCGGTGCTGCGCTGGGGCCAGAAGCCGCGGGCGCGGTGCGTGCTGTTTGCGCACCAGTACGCGGTGGAGCGGTATCTCAGGGCGCTGCGGCCGATGCGGATCGAGGTGCACTGCGTGAGCGAGGCGATCGCTGCCGACTTCCGGCGTGTGCGGCGCTGGCCGGTGAGCGTTGGGTACGGCATCCTCAACGCCGACAGGTTCTACCCGGTGCCGCAAGGTGGTGCCGGTGTTGTGTCGAGGCCCGTGCGGTTCGGCGTTGTGGGGACGCTCGACGCGCCGGACAAGGGCGCGCATCTTGCGCTGGAAGCGTGGGAGAGACTGAGCGACGTGGTCCGTGGGCGGGCGGAGTTGCACCTGCTGGCGTTCAAGAACCCGCCCGAGGTGCGCTCAGCCGGCGTAGTGCTGCACAACTGGCTTCCGGCGGAGCGGATGCCCGATTTCATGCGCTCGCTCGACGTACTGATCGTGCCCAGCGTCGCGGCGGAGAGCTTCTCGCAGGTCGCTGTGCAGGGGATGCTCACGGGCCTGCCGATGCTGGCGTACCCGCTGCCCGCGCTGGCGGAGAAGCTCGACACGGGGGGCGGCGCGGTGTTCAAGACAGGAGCGGAGCTGGCGGCGCTTGTGGAGCGTTTGGTTCTTGAGCCCGGGCTGCGCGAGCGGATGGGTGAGATCGCCCGCCGGACGGCGCTTGAGCGGTACTGCTTCAGCGCCGAAGCGTTCGCGGAGCGGTTCCTGGGGCCTGCCGCAACGGCTGGTTGATTCGCCTGCGCGGATCTGCAACCATCGCAGATGCGGATCGCCGTTGTCGCCGGGCGGTTTCCGGCCGTCTCTGAGACGTTCATCTCGCGGCAGGTGCTCGACCTTCAGCGATTGGGGCACGGTGTTGACGTGTACGCGAACCGCGCGGGGAAGACGCCCGAGGCGGGTGATCCGCTGGCACCGGTCGCCGCGGGCGTGCGGCTTCGGCCCAGACGCAACCTGTCGGGCCTCGCGGAGGGCGCGCGGATGTTCGGGCACCCCCTGCTGTCTGCGCGGCTGGTCAACCCTGTTCGCTACGGGGTCGACGGGTCGTCGCTGCGGCTGCTCTTCTCGGCTGTTCCGTACATTGACCAGGGACCGTACGACGTCGTGCTGGCGCACTTTGGCCCCAACGCCGCGGTGGTGGCGAAGCTGCGCGACGCCGGTTTGCCGCTGGGCCCACTGGTGACGTTCTTTCACGGGAGCGACGTGGCGTCTGCGACTGAGCGCGAGTTTGCGCTGCTGTTCCGCACGGGTGAACGGTTCGTTGCTGTCAGCGAGGATCTGGCTCGCCGCGCCGCCGCGCTGGGCGCGCCGCGCGAGCGGCTGCACGTGCTGTACAACGGTGTGGACCTGGATCGGTTCTCCGCGCCGGAGCGAGCCCCGCGGCGTGCCGGCGATCCCCTCCGCCTGGTGTCGGTGGCGCGGCTGGCGCCGGTCAAGGGGTTGGAGCACGCGGTTGCCGCGGTCGAGACCCTGCCAGAGGCGCTGCGCGCGCGAGTTCAGTACCAGATCGTCGGCGAAGGTGACCTGAGGGGGTCGCTGCAGGAGCAGATTGACCGGGCGGGGCTGGGTTCAGTGGTGACGCTCCGCGGCGGGCTCCCGCCCGCGGGTGTGCGAGCGGCGCTGCTGGATGCAGATGTGTTCCTGTTTCCGAGCCTCAACGAGGGGCTTGGCGTGGCGGCGATTGAGGCGATGGGGTGCGGCCTACCGGTGATCGGTTCTCGGATCGGCGGGATCCCCGAGGTCGTCGACGACGGTGTGACGGGGCTGCTTGTTCCGGTGGGTGACTCGAACGCGATCGCCTTCGCGATCGTGCAACTGGCCGAGGACCCGGGGCTCGCCGCGGCGATGGGCGGTGCCGGTCGAGGCCGGGCCCACGAGCGGTTCGACGCCCAGACGCAGATGCGCCGGCTGCTGGAGATTGTGGACCTTGCCCGCGGGTAACTGGTCGGCCCATTCCGGGTACACTTGGCTCATCATGTCATCCCTCTCCCGGTTCATCCGCGGCACCTCTCTCTGGCGCCGTTACCAGCGATATCTCAAGAAGCACTCGCGCGACTCCAAGGACGCGTTTACCGCACGGTACGAGTACGAGGTCTCTCGGCCGGAGGGCCGCAAGGAAACGGTGTGTGGCATTGGCTCGACGATGGAGCAGACGCGGGTGGCGAGGGAGACGGTGGCCCGGGTCGTGCGTGAGTACGGCATCAAGTCGATGCTCGATGCGCCGTGCGGCGATCTGAACTGGATGAAGCACGTGCCGCTCGACGGCGTGCGCTATACGGGTGGCGACGTGGTTCAGCAGATGGTGGACGAGAACAGGGCGAAGTTCGCGGGAACCGGCCGTGAGTTCGTGCTGATGAACATCATCGAGGATGTCCCAGAGGCGGCTGACTTGATCTTGTGCCGTGACTGCCTGGTGCACCTGCCCGGCGCGGACGTGAAACGCGCGCTGGCGAATTTTTCGGCCAGCGGGTCAAAGTACCTTCTGGCGACGACGTTCCCGGCGACGAGCCAGAACACGGACCTGCGATTCCCAGGCGAGTGGCGGGCGATTAACCTCCAGGCGGCGCCGTTTCTGCTTCCGCCGCCGCTGCTGCTGGTCGACGAGGAGTGCCCCGATGACAACGGGCACTCCAAGTCTTTGGGGCTGTGGAAGCTGCCGCTGTGATCTGCGGGGCGGCGCGTGGGCTTTGGCGTTCGCATTGACCGGTCCCCCGCCCACCCCTAGCTTTGTGACCAATGACCACCTGGATCCTCATCGCGCTGTGCGTCGCCGTGGTCGTGCTCTTCATGCTCCAGCACCGGCTGCGCGCAAAGGTGTACGAACTCCGCAACAGCCGCCACCAGGTGTCGCAGGCGCTGCTGGGAAACGCCCGTGCGTCGCGGCAGGCGGAAATCCGACGGGACTTGGCGTCGCGCGGGGAGACGGCGCGGCTGCCGGTGGAGTTCCGGGCCCAGCAGGGGGAGGACCTGTTCCTCTGGTCGCTGTTTGAGGGGCAGGAGCGAGGCACGTTTATCGAGTGCGGCGCGTTCGACGGCGAGCGGTTCAGCGTGACGTACATCTTCGAGGCGGCGGGCTGGGGCGGCGTTCTCATCGAGGCGCTGCCGGAGCCGTTCAAAAACTGCCAGGCCAAGCGCACCGGCAGCCGCGTGGTGAACGCGGCGTTGTCGCGGAAGGGGAGCAGCGGTACGGCAGAGTTCCTGGCGCTGAACCACGCGGGGATCGGGCACTCGATGTCGCGTCTGGCCGAGAGCTCGCTCTCGAGCGCCAAGTCGATGAAGCGGGCGGTCAAGGTCACGGTGCCGCTGACGACCATGGACGAGGTGCTCGGGCAGGCGGGGCCGAGGATCGACTTCGCGGTGCTGGATGTGGAGGGGAGCGAGCTCGCCCTGCTCGACGGGTTCGACTTGGAGAGGCACGGGGTGCGGGCGCTGCTGATCGAGGAGCACACGGCGGGGAAGGACAGCGAGTTGCGCCGCCACATGGAGGGGCGCGGCTACGAGTTTGTCTCACGCATCGGCCGTAACGATCTGTTCGTCACGCGGAAGGATCAGGCGCTGATCGACCGCGCTCGTCAGCTCTCGCTGCTGTTCTGAAGCCAGTGGCAACGAAAAAGCCCGGAGGCATGGCCTCCGGGCTCTGTTCAATTCAAGCTGTTGAGCTGATCAGCGGCCGTTGCTGGGGCGGACGCCCTTGCCCGGTGCGCGGCTGCGGCCGTTGCTCGCCCAGCCCGGCTTGGCACCGGGGCGCGGGCCCGCGAACCCGGCGTTCGGCTTGCCGGCGTGGGCCGGCGCCTTGTGGGCGGAGGCCGCGACCTTGGGTGCGTGCGCGGGAGTGTGGCTGTGGTTCACCTGCGCCTTGTGCTCGTGCAGCGTGGTGGGCACGTTCTCGCGCCTGGTGCGCTGGGGGCGGTCGCCGTGCGGGGCAGACCCGTGCGAAGCGGGCGCGTGCGGCGCGGAGTGTGGTGTGCGCGGCGCGTGCCCGAGGTAGGCCGGACGCTCGCGGTAACCAGACTGCTGACGCCCGCCGTTTTCCTGGCGAGCGGCCTGGCCCTCACGGGCGGACTGGAAGTTGCTTGGCGCGTGGGCGGTCGCCTCGCGCTGCGAGTCGGCCGTCATGCGTGCGCGGATATCGGGGATCTTCGTCACCTGCGGGATGCGGACCTTGGTGAACCGCTCGACGGCGCGGAGCAGGCCCTGCTCGGCCGGGTCGCAGAACGAGATCGCCATGCCCTTGGCGCCGGCGCGGCCGGTGCGGCCGATGCGGTGCACGTAGGCCTCCGGCTCGTAGGGGAGGTCGAAGTTGAAGACGTGCGTGATGGCGTCGACGTCGAGGCCGCGAGCGGCGACGTCGGTAGCGACGAGCACGCGGGCCTGCGCATCCTTGAAGCGTGAGAGCGCCCGCTTGCGGGCGTTCTGGTTCTTGTCGCCGTGGATGCTCTCGGCGGTGATGCCGGCCATGTTGAGCTTCTTGCCCAGGCGCTCGGCGCCGAACTTGGTGCGGGTGAAGACCACCGCGCGCCGGATGTTCCCCTCTTCGAGCAGGTGCTCGAGCAGGTAGGCCTTCTTGTCCTTGGGGACGATGTAGAGCGACTGCTCGATCAGCGCGACGGTGCTGTTGGCGGGCGTCACGGCGATGCGCAGCGGGTCCTTCAGCAGCGACTCGGCCAGGCCCTGGATCTCACGCGGCATGGTGGCCGAGAAGAGCATGGTCTGGCGGGCGACCTTTTCGCGCGGGGGGAGGGCCGAGGCGATCTTGCGGATCGGCTCGATGAAGCCCATGTCCAGCATGCGGTCGGCCTCGTCGAGCACGAAGATGGAGACCTGAGACAGATTGATGAGCCGCTGGTTCATCAGATCCATCAGGCGGCCGGGCGTGGCGACGAGGACGTCGACGCCGTTGCGGAGGGCCTTGACCTGGTGGAACTGGCTCACGCCGCCGTAGACGGTGGTGTGACGCAGGACGGTGTTCTTGCCGTAGGTGGTGAAGCTCTCGGCGATCTGCGAGGCGAGCTCACGCGTGGGTGAGAGGATCAAGGCGCGGGGGAAGACCGGGCCGCGGGTGGCCTTGTCGGGCAGCGCCTGCTGCAGACGCTGCAGGATCGGCAGTGCGAACGCGGCGGTCTTGCCGGTGCCGGTCTGGGCCGAGCCGAGGATGTCGCGCCCGGCGAGCCCGGCGGGGATCGTCGCGGCCTGAATCGCCGTGGGGATGGTGTACCCCTCGGACTTGACGGCTTCCAGGAGCATCGGCATGAGGCCAAGGTCCGCGAAGGTCTTGGTCGGGCCGGCCTCTGGAGCGTTCTTCGAAGCGTGGATGGGGAACGCGGCGGGCTCTGCGGCGCGTGAGGTGTGATGGTGGGGGGAGGTGGAGTGAGTGCTGGAAGAGGCGGGAGAGTGGTTCATCATTGAGTCGTTCATCTTCTTCATTACTGGGTAACCGGATACACAAACAGCGAGCACCGGAAGGGGCCGCAATGCGGCCACCACCGGCGTTGACCGCGCGGCCCGGACTGGGCGCGAACGGACAAACCGTTTCGGGCGTTGCTCGTGTGCTCCAAACAATGGAATCGAGGGCGGCCGTACTGGTTTCACGTCGCGGCTGTGCCGTCGCGACGCTGCCAGCGAAAGCTCGTGTGCCGCTTCCTTTGGGGGAAGGGCATACAGCGAGGCCACCGGCTCGAACAGAACCTTAGGTACGTCGGTCGTTGCGGTCCAGTTCTCCAGTCAAATCGCCGTTTTCAGCCAACTACAGGAACATCCGCTCGGCGATCTGGACCGCGTTGAGGGCCGCGCCCTTGCGGAGCTGGTCTCCTGCGAGGAACAAATCAAAGCCGCGCGTGGCCGATTCGGGCGATGCGCCGGGGGCGAGTTGCGACGGGTCGGCCCGCAGCCGGCCGACGAGCACATCGTCGCCGCCGCTGGCCTTCTGCGGCGTGGGGAAGCGGTTGGTCAGGCGGTCGTCAACGATGCTCACGCCGCGGAAAGCCGTCAGCGACGTGCGCACCTGCGCGAGCGTTGCCGCGTTCTTCAGCGTGACATTGACGCTCTCGCAGTGGGCACGCATGACCGGCACGCGTACGCACGTGGCGGTGATGCGCACGGCGGGGTCGTTCCAGATCTTGTGGGTTTCGTCGATCATCTTCTGCTCCTCACCGTTGAGGCCGGTCATGGCGTCAACGGTTGAGTTGTGGCAGAAGAGGTTGAACGCGTAGGGCTCGTGGAAGGCGATCGCCCGCGGCGGGCCACCGGCGACAAACTCGCGTGTTTCCGCTTCGAGCGCCGCCATCGCCTGAGCGCCGGCACCGCTGGCGGCCTGGTAGGTCGAGACGACCACGCGCTCAACGCCGAAGGCGCGGTGGAGCGGCGTGATGCCCATCAGCAAGATGATGGTGGAGCAGTTGGGGTTGGCGACGATGCACCCCTTGCCCCGAGCGGGGAGGGCGTCGGCGTTGACCTCGGGGATGATCAGCGGCACGCCGTCGGTCATGCGGAAGGCCGAGGAATTGTCGATCACCACGGTGCCCGCCTCGGCCGCCACGGGTGCAACGGCCTTGCTGATCGATGATCCGGCGGAGAGGAGCGCGCAGTCGATGCCCTTGTGCCAGCCGTCGGCGAGGGGTTCGACGGTGAGGTCACCGCCGCGGAAGGGGATCTTCACGCCGGCCGAACGCGGCGACGCGAACGCACGCACAGATGCCGACGGGAACTTCCGCTGCTCCAGCACGGCGAGCATCTCGCGTCCGACCGCACCTGTTGCACCAACAACCGCCACACTGAGGCTCATCGAGGCTCCTTTCCAAACGTGATCCGCCGCTAGAACGCCCGGGAAACGACCGAGTCCGCCATCAGGGAGAGCATCTGGCGGGCGGGGCTCTCGGGCAGCCACGCAAGCTCGAGCTTCGCCTCGTTCGCCAGCGTGTCGGCGACGCGCCGGGCGTGGTCGATCGAACCCGTCGTCTCCAACTGTTCCATCAGGTCAGCCCGCCCCCCCTGACCGCCTGCTCCGCCCCTCTGCGTGGGCTCGCTCAGTAGGGCGAGCGTCCGGCCGCGGACGGCTGGGCTCGCGGCGGCGAGGTGGTGGATGACCGGGAGTGTGAGCTTGCCTTTTTCCATGTCCTTGCCGAGGCTCTTGCCGACGACGCGCTGGTCACCGGCGATGTCGAGCAGGTCGTCCTGGATCTGGAAGGCGATGCCCAGCTTCTCGCCGAACGCCCCCAGGCGTGCCTGCTGGGCGGCGTCACCGCCCGCCACACGGCAGCCGAGCGCTGCCGAAACGCTGATGAGGCTCGCGGTCTTGCGCTTGACCAGCTCGTAGTAGGTGCGTTCATCGAGCGAGAGGTTCTGGCGGTGGTGCAGCTGCACCAGCTCGCCGGCGCAGAGCGTCATGCCCGTGCGGCCGATCGTCTCGGCGATCGCCGCGTCGCCGAGGGTGCTGCAGAGTGCAAACGCCGCGGAGAGGACGTAGTCGCCGAGGATCACCGCGGCCTCGTTGCCGGCGAGACGGTTGACCGTCTGCGTCTTACGGCGGATGTCCGCTTCATCGAGCACGTCGTCGTGGACCAGGGTCGCCAGGTGCACCATCTCGCAGACCGCGGCGAGCGAGACGGCGGCGTCGGGCACGGGGCCCTTTTCATTGCCGTTTGTGCTGGCCGTCGCGAGGCCGGAGAGGATGACGAGCACCGGTCGGACCATCTTGCCGTGGTACTGCTCGAGGTGCTTGCACAGCGTGTTGACCGGTGGCAGGTCGCTGGCGAGGGTCGCGGAGACTCGCCGTTCAACCTCGGAGCAGGCCTGCCCAACGGCGAGTATGACGGCCGCCCCGCCCGGGGAAGCGTCTGTGTACGACGAGAGGTCCATCATGCGGGCCATCGGTTGATCCTAGAGGCCCGGCGCGGGCCGCGCGGTTGCCTCTCACGCTCCGGCGACGATGTAGGAGATCACCGCACGATCGGCGGCGCCCCTGGTGCGGCGGGTGTAGACGCCGGTGCCGTTGCCGTCCTTGTCGTCGGCCTCGATGTAGACGTCAACGGTTGAGAACCCCGCCTCCGCGAGGATGTCCTTGAGCTCGGGGATCGACCAGAGCCGCCAGTCGTAGCGGAACGCCGCGGGCATCTTGGTGCCGTCCTTGAACTCGAA
>JAUXUZ010000519.1 GCA_030680655.1 Phycisphaerales bacterium | reverse complement strand
TCTGCGCCACGAATGATGTGGTCAAACGACTCCTCCTGCCAGAGCTTGCCCTCGACGCCGCGAGCCTTGTTGATCACCAGCGATGAGTGGCGTTTGATGCTGTGGAGGATGTCTGAGAGCGAGTGCCATTCACCTCTTCCTTTGAGGTACGGCGAGAGCAGAAGATGAACGTGGTCAGGCATCGCGGCGAGAGCATGCACCTCGTACCGGTCGCCGTCGAAGTGACTCCATGCATCGATCACCGACCGCCGCTCAGACTCTGAGAGCGAGCCCTTCTGAACGCGATAGGTCACGAAGTATGTGCTTCCTCCCTTCTGCCAGTGCGGCAGGCGGCGTTCGGACTTGTGGATCCGTTCGTCTGTGACTGGGACGGGCTGCCGGGCAGGTTGGAAACCTGCCCCACGCGAGAGCACCTCGTTGGCCGCCTGCGCCCTCCGCGGATCAGTCACCTTCACGTACCACTGGTCGCTCAGGTAGGGCTCGATGACCGCCTTGCTCCGGTCGCTGTGCTTCAGGCTGTGCTTGTGCGGCTTCACTGACTCCAGCCAGCCGCGGGTCTTGAACTCCTCCACCACGTGCTTGCGGGCCTCGGCCATCTTCTTGCCGAGCAGGTTGTGCGGGATTTCCCGCCCGTCCCAGTCGTGCTCGTTGCTCACGCGCCCGTCGGGCGACATCATGTTCACCACCGACAGCCCGTGCCGGCGCCCGATCTCGTAGTCATTGGCGTCGTGCCCGGGTGTCACCTTCAGGAAGCCCGTCGCCATCCCGGCCTTGGGGTCGTTCGCCTCCTCGTCGCGCTCGAGCTGCTCGGCGATCGCCTTCGGCAGCACCACGTAGCTGTCCTCCACGATCGGGATAATGCGTCCAACCAGCGGCAGCTCAACAAACAGGCCGCGCAGGCCGCGGGCCCGCGGGTCGTGCGGGTTGACGCCCACAGCGGTGTCGGCGAGGTACGTCTCCGGTCGCGTCGTTGCGACCGTTACCCAGGCCTCCTCGTCGGCCCCGTGGTCGTTCGCGCCCGGGTAGCCGCGCCGTGCGAGTTCACCCCACGTCACAGGCACCGGGTCCACACTGTCGCGCCCACCGGTCGCAATCGCCGCATCCTGCGTGCCCGCGTGCACCAGCGGGTAACGCAGGTAGTAGAACGCGCCTTCCACATCCTGCTCGTAGCACTCGTCGTCGGCCACCGCCGTCTGCAGCGCAGGGTCCCAGTTCACCAGGCGCTTGCCGCGGTAGATCAGCCCATCCTTGAAGAGCCTGAAGAACGCCTCCGAGACGGCTCGCGCGCACTGCGGGTCCATCGTGAACCGCTGGCGGTCCCAGTCGCACGAGCACCCCATCATCTTGAGCTGGTTGGTGATGACCGCCTCGTACTCGTCCTTGAACGCCTGTATCTTCTCGACAAACGCCTCGCGCGTGAAGTCTTTGCGGCGCTTGTTCTCTTCCTTCTGCACCCGCTTCTCAACCACCGCCTGTGTCGCGATGCCGGCGTGGTCGGTGCCGGGCATCCAGAGGGTCTCGAAGCCGCGCATGCGCGCGTTGCGGGCGAGGATGTCCTGCAGCGTGTTGTTCAGCGCATGCCCAAGGTGCAGCGCGGCCGTCACATTCGGCGGCGGGATGAGAATGCAGAACGGCTCCGCCTCGCCGCGCAGCACACGCTCAGGGTCGGCGTGGAACGCCTTGGCCGCTTCCCAGCGGTCGCGGATGACACCCTCGTGTTCGGCCGGGACGAACTGTGGGGCGGGGGTCTGGGCCGCGGGAGCGGGAGTCGGGGGGGCAGGCTGGTCGGGCTGGGTAGACATAAGGGAGGGGAGTGTAGTGGGGTGTTGCTGGCCCTCACGCGTTCGCGGGGCCGCTGAGCCGACCACTGCCGTGTGGTCTCACGCCCGACCGACCGGTGGGCCGATCTACCCTCTCCATATGCCCAGCCCGAGCAAACGTTCCGCGACCTCACGCCCTGCCCGCTCTGCAGCGCCCGTGATGGCACTGGTGGCCTTGGCCACGCTCGCGGGCATCGCGGTCTACGGCGTGATCACCGTCGCCCGCGGCACGCCCGCAACGGCACAGGGCAAGCCCGGCGCCGCCCGCGGCCCCACCGCATCGGAAACACTCCGGCAGGTCGATCCGCTGATCACCGACGGCCAATGGGACAAAGCCATCGCCATGCTCGCCCCGGCGATCGAGGCCCATCCAGACGAGCAGGAACTGCAGCTGGCCCTCGCACGGGTCTTCAGCGGCAAGGGTGAGTGGAAGAAGAGCTCCGACGCGTACGAAGCCGCCCTCCCGCTGGGCGCTGAGACCGCCCCCCTTCATGCAGAGGCGGGCACCGTCGCCAACGCCGCCGGTCGGCTCGACCTCTCGATCGAGCACTACAGCCGCGCCCAACACCTTGACCCCAAGAACCCGATCCACCCGCTCTACCTCGGCATGGTGCAGATCAAGGTCGGCAAAGAGCAGGAGGCGATGACCAGCCTCTACACCGCCGCCGTCCTCAACCCCGAACTGTCGCAGGCCTGGGGCGTCATGGGTGAACTCGAGCTCCGTGCCAACCACCTCGACCTCGCCCTCCAGCACCTAGCGAAGGCGCGGAAGATCGACCCCGCCAGCGTCAAGTGGCGACGCGCCGAGGCGAAAGCCCACAAACGCCAGAACGAGCCCGCCAAGGCCCTCGACCTGCTGATCAACCTGCCCGAGAAGGACCGCTACGACGCCGACACCATCCCCGTTGTCGTAGAAGCCCTGGCAATGCTCAAGCAAACCGATCGCCGCACCGCGTACATCGAGGCGGCACGCGCCTACGCCCAGAACAACCGCGACGAACGCGCCCTGGCCGAGCTCGCCCGCTTCACAGCCGGCACACCCTGATCAGAAGTCGCGCCGCGCAAAGATGCGGCAAGCCCACGCGACGATGAACGCCTCAAACAGCAGCGACGTGCCGATGACCCACCAGAGCGAGCGCGACTTGTTGATCTTGTCCGCCTGGCGCACCGCCTTCATGTCCGACGCCCCGAACGGGCCGCCCCCTCCGCGGCCGTTGCTGTCGCTCGCCATGTTGGCCATCTGCTCCATCTCGCGGTCGTTGATGATCGCCCGCTCGAGCAGTTCCTTAGTGTCGCCCGTCTTGGGCAGGATCGTCTTGGCGGTGAACGCGATGCGGTACCACGTGTCGATCGATGCGACCTTCTCCCGCTGCTCGATCAGGTCCACCCGGCGGTCCTCCAGGCGTTTCTCCAGCTTCATGAAGGCGGCCGGGTCTGTGCTCTCTTCCTTCGCCTTGCGCACCTGCAGTTCACGGGCCTCCACATCCTTCTCGATCAGCGGGATCGGGTTCTCAGCGCTGATCTTGGCGATCAGCAGCCCGTTCTCGGCGATCCCCATCGCCAGCACTACACCCCACACCGCCAGCGACGCCAGCAGCGACGCGAGCGTCGAGCGCGTCCACACGCCCACCAGCGCGCTCACGCAATAGAGGTACGAGAAGAAGAGCGTGATGATCGGCACCGCCAGCATCAGGCCCCAGAGCCACACCCCGCCGCGCACGCCGATCACCAGGATCGACGCTGCACAGAACACCAGCGCCTGCAGCACCACAAACAGCAGGCTGGCAAAGTACTTGGTCAGGAACAACCGCGTCCGCGAGATCGGACGCGCCAGCATCCCCTCGATCGAGCCGCTGCTGACAAAGTCAGGGATGATCGACGCCGTTGAAACAAGCGCCAGGATCGTCGACGCCCAGCCGAGCCAGATCGTCAGCCCGACGCTCATGAACAGCGTCTTGTAGAACAACGAGCGGCTCATCAGGGCCGTCGTCAGCGGCCCGATCTCCACCGTAAACCAGAGCAGCTCGATCCCCTTCTCGTTGATGCCCAGCCCGGCAAAGACGCACACCACCAGCAGGCTGATCGCCAGCGAGATCCAGAACATCTTCCGCGCGTTCAGTTCGCGGTACGCATCGAACAGGATGGCCCAGGTCTGCATCACGCCGCGGCTCCTTGCTTCGCGTTCGCCTCGGCCATCTTCGCCCGCGCTGTGCCGATGACCCGCAGGAACGCGTCCTCCAGCGTCGGGCGGGCGAGCTCAACGCGTGACACCGTCCAGCGGGCCGCGCGCAGCGAGTCCACGATCGGCTGAAAGTCGTACGCGCTGGTCGTACCCGTGGCGATCGTGATCATCGCCCCCGTGTCGCGCATCACCGACACACCCCCGCCCATCGCCGTCAGCTCCGGTAGCGGCGGGGCCCCAGCGCCGGGCGGTCGCTCCGCGTCGATCTCGTACTGCGCGCCAAAGTGCGTCAGTTCGTTCACCGTTCCCTGCGCGTGCAGCTCGCCGCCGTAGATGATCGCCGCCCGGTCGCAGATCATCTCAAGCTCCGCGAGGATGTGCGAGTTGATCAGGATGCCCTTGCCCCGCGCCCGCAGATCGGCCAGGATGTTGCGAATGTCCCGACGCCCCTCCGGGTCCACACCGTCGGTCGGCTCATCCAGCAGCAGCACATCCGGGTCGTTGATCAACGCCTGCGCCAGCCCCAGCCGCTGACGCATCCCCTTTGAGTACTGCCGCACGGTCTTGCGACCCGCGTCCTTGAGCCCCACCAGGTTGATCAGCTCGGGCGTGCGGGCACGTCGGGTCGCACGATCAACGCGCGACATCGCGCCGAAAAAGTCCAGCACCTGCGCCGCCGTCAGGTAATCAGGAAACCGGTGGTGCTCGGGCAGGTACCCCACCCGCGCCAGCGTCGGCTTGTGCCCCACCCGATGCCCCAGCATGTTCCCGCCGCACGCCGTGGGCCGGATCACCGTCATCAGGATCTTCACCAGCGTACTCTTGCCCGCCCCGTTTGGGCCCAGCAGCCCGAAGACCTCACCCTTGCGCACCTGCATCGACACGCCGCGCAGCGCCTTGATGTTCCCCCTGTAGGTCTTGTGCACATCGTGCAGATCAATCGCCAGGTCGCCGTCGCGCGGCCCGGTTGGGAGCTGAACCTCGGCTGGTGATTCGGCGTAAGGGTTGGCGGTGGTGCTCATGCGGGTCACAGTCTACGGGCCACAACGTGAAAAACATGGTGGCGCTTCACCCCACCAATGGCGTCATCCCCCTCTTTGTCCACCTCTTCCATGTGCTCAACCGCGAACGGTTGCAGCAACGCCTCAACTTGGGCACGCGTGAAGTGGCTCTGAGGCCGCACGCAACTCCACTCGTCCCGGTCGCCGAAGAACTGTCCGCTGAACCGGCCGCCACGCCCGAGCCGACCGGTAATAAACCCCCAAAGCGACGCGAACGCCCCCGGCTCACAGAACGGCAGCGCAAAGCTGGCGTTGATCAGGTCCACCCGGGCGGGGATCGTGCCCGCTCCGCGCTCGGCAATCTCCTCCATCCGCAACTGGCACACCAGCACCCGCTCCATGTCCTCGAGGGCGATCGCCGCCAGCGTGCGCCGCGTCGCCTCCGTGTGAGAATCGACCGCGATCACCCGCCACCGCGGCGACGTACGCCGCAGCATCTCCAGCGTGTCCCGCCCTTGCCCGCAGGCGATATCAACCGCCAGCAGCGGCCCCTTGCCAGCCGGCCGCCCCTCCCGCTCAAAGGCATCCAGCGCCCGCACAAGCGTGTCGCGCGGCGGTTTGCCATCCACGGCATCAAAGTACTCCGGCCAGTCGCGCTGGTAATCGGCCGACAACATGCTCCGTGGCTTCTCGCCGGGGGTCCCCATCGTCTCACTGTATCGCCCCTTACGCTCTGGCCAATGTACCGATCGCTCGCAGAGTTCGTGGCAGCACTTGAAGCAGCGGGCGAGCTGCGCCGGGTCACCGCCCCGGTCTCGCCAGTCCTCGAGATCGCCGCCATCGCCGACCTGGAGAGCAAGGCCCCCGCGCCCGGCCGTTCGAGCGCAGCAGCCAAAGCCACCGACCCACGCTTCCACGGGCGCGGTGGGCACGGGCTGCTCTTTGAGAACGTCGAGGGCTCGTCCTTCCCCGTTCTGATCAACGCCCTCGGCTCCTACCGGCGCATGGAGATGGCACTCGGCTGCCACGACGCCGGCCACACCCCGGGCGGCTTCGAAGCGCTCGGGGCAAAGATCGGCAGCCTCGTCAAGCCCGAGCCCCCCTCCGGCCTGGGCGACCTGCTCGCCAAGGCAAGGCAGCTCCTCCCGCTCCTGAGCATCCCACCAAAACGTAAGAGCGGCCGCGGCCCGTGCCAGGAGGTCATCCTCACCGGCGACGCCGCCGACTTGACCAAGCTCCCCATCCTCCGCTGCTGGCCCCTCGACGGCGACCTCGCCGCCGTGGGCTACCCGGGCGACGTCAACCGCGGCATCCCCGGCCTCGGCACAGGCCCAGACTGGGAGGCCCGCTTCCGCGGCCGCTACATCACCCTCGCCGGCATCCACACCATCCATGCCGACGATGCGGGCTCTGCCAAGCCCTCCAGCCACAACATCGGCATGTACCGCGTGCAGCTGCTCGGCAAGCACCGCGCCGCCATGCATTGGCACATGCACCACGACGGCGCCCGCCACTGGCGCAGCTGGAAAGCCAATGGCCAGAAGATGCCCGTCGCCGTCGTTCTCGGCGGCGAGAGCGTGCTCCCCTACGCCGCTACCGCGCCGTTGCCGCCGGGCATCAGCGAGCTCCTGCTCGCCGGCTTCCTCAACCGGGGCGGGATCCCCATGGTGCGTGCCCAGACCGTGCCGCTCTGGGTCCCCGCCAACGCCGAGATCGTGATCGAGGGGTTCGTCTCCAGCGAAGCGGGCACCATCGGCTGGGACCCCCGCAACCCCGACGACGGCCCGCTCGGGCCCGGCGCGGTCTTCGAAGGCCCCTTCGGCGACCACACCGGCTTCTATTCGATGCCCGACCGCTACCCCATCCTCGAGATCACCGCGATCACCCACCGCCGTAACGCGATCTATCCGACCACCATCGTCGGCCTGCCGCCGCAGGAAGACTACTACCTCGGTAAGGCGACCGAGCGACTCTTTCTGCCGCTGCTCAAGACGATCGTGCACGACGTCGAGGACTACGACCTCCCCCAGTTCGGCGCCTTCCACAATTGCGCCGCGATCAAGATCAAGAAGGCCTACCCGCTGCAAGCCCGCCGCATGATGCACAGCGTCTGGGGCGCCGGGCAGATGGCGTGGACCAAGGCCGTCATCGTCGTCGACGACGATGTCAACGTGCACGACACCGCCGCCGTGCTGCGAGCAGTGGGGGAGCACTGCATCCCCGGACGCGACATCGAGCACGTCCGTGGCCCCCTTGACATCCTCGACCACGCCGCACCGTTTGTGGGCGCGGGCGGCAAGATGGGCCTCGACGCCACGCGCAAAGTGTTCGCGGCCGAGCAACACCGGCCCCTTGAGGGGGAGGCCGCCCAGCGCTGCGCAGCGGGCGAGATCGGACCGGTGACCGGCGAAGCCGCCCGCGCCGCCGAGGCACGAATACGAACCATCCCCGGCGTGCTCGACGCCCACATCCCCGTCGACCTGGGCGGCTGGTGGCTGATGGTCCGCATGGACAAGCAAGCGGCCGGTGACGGGGCCCGCGTGATCAAAGCACTGGGAGCGCTCACCGTCGGCGAGCAACTGCCACGCTGGTGCGTCGTCACGGGTGCAGAAGCCGACGCCTCAAACTTCGACGACGCCATGTTCCACTGGGCCGCCAACATCGCCCCCGAGCGTGACACGCACCTGAGCGTCTGCGGACGACGCATCGCCTTCGACGCCACACCGAAGTCAGCCGGCGACGAACGCAACGGTCAGCCCGTGCGCGACTGGCCACCGATCGTGGCGATGGACGAACAAACTGTTGCAAGAGTGAACGCTCGCGGTACCGAGTTCGGCCGTACCCCCGCGTGAGCTGCGCCTACTTGCCCTTGAACATCTTAAACAGCCGCGTCAGCGGATCATAAAACTCGTCAACCACCCGCTCCTTGAGCGGGATGATCGCGTTGTCGGTGATCGTGATGTGCTCCGGGCAG
>JAUXUZ010000475.1 GCA_030680655.1 Phycisphaerales bacterium | reverse complement strand
GTTGCTCGAGTCCGAGAAGGACCCCGCCCTCCTCAGCAGGCTCATCGCCACCGCCCTCCGCTACAAGGTCACCCTCCCCAGGGCCAGCGTCGCGCTCCGGCCCGCCCCCGCCGCGCCCGCCCCCGCCCCGCCCGCCGTCGGAGCCCCGCTTGCCGATGCGGATGGGCGGCACGCACCACGCTCCGCACAGCCGCCCGCACCTTCACCGCGCCCGCCCGCGCCCAGCGCCGCTGACGACAGCGACGATAACGACGACCTCGAACCCTTCACCCCCTCAGGCCTCCAGCCCCTCACCGAGCAGGAACTCGCCCAGCTCAAACTCCAGATCGGCCCCGTCGAGGCCGAACGCCGCCGCCTCGTGCGCCTGCACATCCTCAAAGAAGAGGCCGCACGCGCCGCCGAAGACTAACGCCGCGAACGCGACCGCACCAAAAGAAACGAAGCCGCGCAGAACGCGGCGTAACGGCGCGTGCCCGGGCGAAGCCCTGAGGTCGAGAGTTCGGGTGGCACGGGCAACCTGCCTTGAGTTGCCCGTGTGCCTTGAGATTCTCAATCGCTTCACCCAAGCGACACGGGCAAGCCGCGGAAGGCTTGACCGTACCACTCAAATCACCCCATGCCGTCCTCACCCCACATCCATCACCACCTTGATCCCCTCGCCGCTCTGCATGAGCCGGAACCCCTCGGCGAAGTTCTCCATGGGGATCTGGTGCGTGATGATCGGGTCAAGTTGCAGGCGTCCCGAGAGCAGAAGGGCCTCCATCTGGTACCACGTCTGGAACATCTTGCGCCCGTTGATGCCCAGCACCCTGGCACCCTTGAAGATCACGTGGTTGGTCAGGTCAAACGCGAACGGCTTGCTGGGGATGCCCAGCAGCGCGGCCGTGCCGCCCGGGCGCAACGCCTGGAACCCCGCGTCGATCGCCGCCGGTGCGCCGGCCATCTCCAGCAGCACATCCGGCCCGTTGTGGGTCTGCTTGCGCAGGTGCTCGATCCACTTGCTGTCGCGCGCGTCGTAGGCCTCCACCGCGCCGAGCTGGCGGGCGAGGGCGAGGCGCTTGGGGTCAACGTCGGTCACGAAGATGCGCGCAGCGCCCGCGGCCTTGGCGACGGTGACGGCCATGAGCCCGATGATGCCCACGCCGGTGATGAGCACGTTCTGGGCGCTCACGCCGGCTTCCATCACGGTGTGCACGGCGTTGCCCAGCGGGTCGAGCACGGCGGCGATGTGGTCGGGGATGCTCTCGTGAACCGGCCAGACGTTCTCTTCGGGGATGCAGACATACTCGGCGAAGCAGCCGTCGCGGTCAACACCCAGGATGACCATGCCGTCGGCGATGTGCGCAGCGCCGGTGCGCGCGTTGAAGCCGGTGCCGGGCGAGATGTGCCCCTCGGCGCTCACACGCTGGCCGACCCGGTAGCGTGTCACCGCGCTGCCCAGCGCCACGATGTGCCCGACGAACTCGTGCCCGATCGTGATGCCCACGGGGATGCGCGACGCCGCCCAGGCGTCCCACTCCCAGATGTGCCGGTCGGTGCCGCAGATGCCGGCCTTCTTCACCTTGATCAGCACGTCACGCGGCCCAGGCGCGGGGACCTTGCGGGCAGCGTCGAGCTTGAGCTCGGCGCCGGCGTGGTGCTTGTGGAGGGCCCTCATGGTCGCGGGAATCGGCGAAGTTCCGCCGACGGTGGGCGTCACGGAGATGGGGCGGCTGGAGGTCGTGGCAACGGTCATGGCCAGTTATAGGAATGCGCAGCCGTGCCGTGGGATACCCGGCGGATCGAGGGTTGTTCCTGTGCCGGCGGCAGCGGGGATTGCCCGTTCTTCTGGGACCTGCCGTTACAGACCGAACGCCGGAAAACAGAACACTGGCGAGCGGGCCGGGCGGATTGCATAGTCGGGTGCACGGCTGAAGAGCCTCCGCCGGCAAGCCTCACCAACCCATAGAACGGACCCCCACCATGCTGACCACGCTCGCCGCAACGCTGCTGACGCTCGCCTCGGTGAACCCCGCCGCGCCTTCGGCAACTTCGGGCGCAGCGGCGGCGGTCGATTCGACGCAGACGAGTTCGACGCTGGCGGCGGTCATGCCGACACCGGGGGCCTGGACGCTGATGGGCATGGGCGGGCTGGCGCTGCTGCGGGCTCGCCGCGTGAAGCGGTAAGCCGATGAAGGACTGAACCACTTTGAGACGGTGCGGATTCTTTGCCCGGGCCGCTGTGCGCAACTCCCTTTGTTTGAGCGGCCCGGGTTGCTCTGGTTCACCGGCTCACCGGCCAACGTCGGGGAGCGGGTTTGGATGGAGGGGGCGCGGAGAGGAAGACGGGGGTGGCCGCGCGCGGACGGGCTACTTGGCCGGTCGATCGACGCGCTGGCCGCCGACGGTGAGGGTGGCGCGTGACTCGTGCTTCCTGCGTTTGGCCCGCTTGCTGAAGAAGGGCACGGGCAGGACGTTGCGCAGGAGGTAGCCGCCAGCGCAGAGCGCCAGGAACGTCACGACCCAGAATTGCCAGTCGCCGATGGGCATATGTCGTCGCGCCTAAGCCCCGCCCGCCAGACGATAGACAACCAACGCGGCGCTGTACGCCACGGCGCTCATCCACGCCAGTTGCAGGAAGGCCCACTTGGCACCGCCCGCCTCGCGCGCGGTGACGATGAGCGTGGGGATGCACTGCATGGCGAGCACGTAGTAGACCAGCAGGCTCCAGCATGTGGCGGGGGTGAAGATCAGGGTCTTGCCGTCGTCGCGCTTGGCGGTAGCGAGGGCTTCGCGGATGCGCTGGTTCTCGGCGTCGTCGTCGCCGCCCTCACTGCCGGCGACCACGATGCTCATGGTGCCCACGAAGACCTCGCGCGCGGCGAAGCTGGCGAGCACGCCGACGGAGAGTTGCCAGTCGTAACCGAGCGGGCGCAGCACGGGCTCGACCGTCTTGCCGAGCTTGCCGAGGAGGCTGTTGGCCTTGGCGTAGCGGGCGTCGAGCCGGTCGGCCTCGGCCACGCTCACGCCGATGCGCTCGGACTCAGCGGCCAAGTGGTCGAACGCGGCCTGCACATCGGCTGGGCGGGGCGCGCCGGGTGCATGCGCGCCGGCGAGGGTGGCGGACTGCTTCTCGATCTGCTGCGCCTGCGCGGCGGCTTCTGTCCGTACACGCTTGGCCTCTGGTGACGGCCCCACGTTGGGGAACGCGCCGAGCCACCACAGCACGATGCTGACGGCGAGGATCGCGGTGCCGGCCTTCTTCAGGAAGATGAGCCCGCGGTCGTAGGCGGCGATGGCGGCGGTGCGGAGCGACGGGCGCTTGTAGCTGGGGAGCTCCAGCGCCATCGGCCGCGCGGGCCCGCGCAGGATTGTGCGGCGCGCGAGGAGCGCGCTGAGCACCGCCGCGGCGATCCCCAGCGCGTAGCAGCCGACGAAGGCAAGCCCGGCGAGCCAGGGTTGATCGGCGAAGAGCAAACCAGTGAGCAGCACGTACACCGGCAGGCGCGCCGAGCACGTCACAAACGGCGCGACGAGGATCGTGGCCAGGCGTTCTTTCGGGTCGGGGATGCAGCGCGTGGCCATGATGCCCGGCAGCGCGCACGCGTGGCTGGAGAGCAGCGGCATGAAGGCGTGGCCCGGCAGGCCGAAGGGTCGCAGCACGCGGTCCATCACGAAGGCCGCGCGCGCGAGGTAGCCGCTGTCTTCGAGGAGCGAGATCAGGAAGAAGAGCAGGCAGATCTGTGGGATGAAGACGACCACGCCGCCGACGCCCGCGACCACGCCGTTCTTGAGCAGGTCGTGCAGCAGGCCGCCCGTCTCGCCGGCGCCAGCGGTGGCCCATGCCCAGTCGATGCCGCTGCCGAGGAGGCTGAAGAGCCCCTCGATCCACCCCATGGGGAACTGGGCGAGCCAGAAGATGCCCGCGAAGACCACCGCCATGATGAGGGCGAAGGCGAGCGAGCCGGCGACGGGGTGGGTGAACACGCGGTCGGCGCGGTCGGTCCAGTCTTCGCTTGCGCTGAAGCGCCCGCGGACGCTGGAGGCGAAGGCGGCGTCGGCCCATGCGCGCAGGCCGCCGGGGTCTCCCGGCGGCGTGGCGGTGGGAACGACCCGCGCCTCGATCGTTTTGACCAATTGCTGCTTGAGCGCCTCGACCCCTTCGCCCGAGCGTGCGCAGATCGCGACCACGGGGCAACCGAGCGCGCTGCTGAGGCGCTCCTGCTCGACCTCCAGGCCTTGCCTGGTGGCGAGGTCGATCATGTTGACGGCGACGACCGTTGGCAGCCGGCGGCGCAGCGCCTCGCCCGCCAGCGCGAGGTTGCGCGAGAGGTTGGTCGCGT
Source organism: Phycisphaerales bacterium (assembly GCA_030680655.1). Taxonomy (GTDB): domain Bacteria; phylum Planctomycetota; class Phycisphaerae; order Phycisphaerales; family UBA1924; genus JAJTGZ01. The sequence continues at coordinate 677 of JAUXUZ010000475.1, read as the reverse complement.
CGAGCACCAGCAGCACACCGTCTGGCTCCTGCAGGCGTGCGCCCTTGAGGGCCGTCTGACCTGCAAGGACCGCGCGGCAGACCTCGGCCTCGAGCTGCTGGAGTTCGAGCGAGTAGATGCCGGGGAGGTCAACAGCTTCGATCAGGACCGGGCCGCGGTCATCGCCCGCGACCTCGAAGCGGCCATCGCGGGCTTCGAGGGTGGTGCCGGGGAAGTTGCTGGTCTTGTGGCGCAGGCCGGTGAGCCGGTTGAAGAGGGTCGTCTTGCCGGTGTTGGGGTTGCCGAGCAGGGCAACGCGCAGCACCGCTTTGGCGGACGCGGTGCTCAAGGGTGCTCCGCGCTGTGGTCGGCGGGCAGGGCGGGGGGGGCCTCTTCGGTCAATAGGACCCGGTCGGCCAGGGCTCGCGCCAGGCCCACGCGACTGCTGGCGCAGTGGCACCCGCGGTGGCACAGCAGGGCCACGATGGTCGGTTCACCGACGCGGCAGATGCGGACGATGGCGCCCTCGGTGAGGCCCATGGCGCGCAGGATGGGGGCGTCGGCCCCTTCGACGCGGCAGGCGACGATGAGGCCGTACTGCCCGGTGCGGAAGGTCGAGAGTGGGCGCGCTGCGGCGTCGGCGGGCAGGGCGGCGGGGACGGGATGGGCTTCCTGGAGGGCCATCTTGGGCAGTGTAG
>JAUXUZ010000471.1 GCA_030680655.1 Phycisphaerales bacterium | reverse complement strand
GGGTATCGAAGTCACGCGGGGTCTCGACCACGATTGCCCCGAGCCTCGCCCATGGGGCAAGTGGGGACGGCGTTCCGACGGCGACAATGGCAGAACGAGCACCCTTCGCGTATTCCTTCGCCGCCTTGATCGCGTGTTCGCTTGGCTCAGTGACCCAGATCGTTGAACCGCCGGGTGCAGCGGGGAGAGGAGGGCTCGGGTCAGCGGCGCGCGTGACGTGCCAACCGGCTGCTTCCAGGATGTGCGCGGCCATCGACGCGGCGCGACGGTCGTGGAGATGCACCGTCGCCGCACGAGCAGAGTCGCTGCCTTCGCGTTCGTGAACACTTGGGAACGTGAGCACAATCTCGGTGCCCCCCGCTCCGCGTTTCCCACCCTTGCCCGAGGAGGTCTCGATGTCGATCTCTCCTCCGGCGTTCACCACCACGCTCCGCACCAGCGAGAGGCCAAGGCCGGTGCCCAAGCCACGCTTTTTCGTTGTGTAGAAAGCGTCGAATGCATGGGCACGCACTTCGGGCGTCATTCCGGGGCCGTTGTCGGCGACACCCAGGTGAACCTCGCGCGACCCTGCCTTCACCGCCGCCTTTCCCCCCGGGGCGTGAGCCCACAGCCGCACGACCGCGCGATGTGGGCGTTTGCGCATGGATTGGATCGCCTCGCCGGCGTTGACGATGAGGTTGAGCACGGCCTGCGTGAGTTTGTGGGGCGCGACCGGAACGCGCGGCAGTCCTCTTGCAACCGTTGACTCGAATCGAACCCCCTTGGGCACGGCCTTGGTCAGCAACGGGCCGACGGTGCTCCACCATTCGTGCAGATCGGTGGCCGCGTCCGTGGCGTCGTCTTCATCCGGGCTGAGCGCCAGCATGTGCAGGCCGTCGGTGAGTTGCTGCAGGTACGCACAAGACTTCCGCATTTGGACCAGGTGTTCGGTCGCCGCCTTGGGCAGCACCATCGCGTCCAAGGCGTTCATCCTCGTTCGCATCGGAAGCAACACGTTGTTCATGTCGTGGCCCAGGCCCGCGGCGAGGGTGCCGATGGCCGCCAGTCGTTCGGCCATGCGGAGCTGCTCGTGGCTCTGTTCCAGTGCGCGGGTTCGCTCGCGGACCATCGCATCAAGTTGCCGGCGGTGCCGCTGCAGCTCGCGTTCGGCCGCCTTCCGTTCCGACACGTCCTTGATGATGCCGACAAAGAGGGGCAAGGACTGGCCGGGCACGTCGGCCCGCGACACCGACAGTTCGACGGGGAAACCTGTGCCGTCCTTTCGCACGGCTTCGAACTCTCTGGTACGGCCCAGAATCTTGGTCTTGAGCGTCTTCCGGTAGTTCGCGAGGTACTGGTTGTGACCCGAGCGGTGCGGCTCTGGCATGAGCACATGGACGTTGCGGCCCACCAACTCACCGGGCTTCCATCCGAAGACGCGCTCGATCGATTTGCTGGCGGACCGGACTGTCCCGAACGAGTCAATTGTGATGACTGGATCGAGCGTCGAGGCGAGCACAGCTTCCAGCTCGGCGCTCCGCCCGCATTCACAGCCCGACGGTATGCCGGAGGCGCCAGACTCCCCTTTGCCTGGGAACACGGGGCACGTTGCCTCCCGGCAAGCGTCCGTCTTCAGTGATCGTTTCTTCTTGGCCATCGCAACACTTTACGTCGGCGATGCACCGTGCGCCGGTTGCAGGCCGCCCCGGAGGGTCCGCATCTGGCCGCATTGGGGAAACGTCCGCCTATTCGCCCACGGCAGAGCCTGCGATGCTTCTCGTGTTCGGACTTGGGGCTACTGCACGGAAGCGGTGCCTAGGAGCGTGATGTGCGAACGGTGTGCCTCCTGTATGGATGCCAGTGCAACGCCTGCTGCGATCGGATCGAGCGGGCGTTGCGGCGTGTGAAGGGAGTCGGCAGCGTGGAAGTGAATCTTTACAAGGCGACCGCGACGGTGGAGCACGACGAGTCGTGCCTGTGCGAGGACCTCATCGCCGCCATCGAACGCATCGGCTTTCTCGCGGAGGTACACGCAACTGATCACAAGTGCCAGGATCACAACCCCAGCGGCAACCAGGAGAACTAGTCAGGGTCCTCGGAGCCCGAGTTCGCCCCAACTGACCCACCACCGCCCGCACCGCCCGCCAATCGTTTCACATCCCAACCCGCCGAACCCCCAATCTCGCGAAGGAATACACCATGAATCGCACGCCGAAGACTCTTCTGATAGCCGCGACCGCGACGGCCTTCCTCGCATTCGCCATTCCCTCACTCGCACAAACACAGCCCGCGACGCCGCCCGCCACCCACCCGGCTACGCCCCCCGCGGGCGTGGACCCGGCGACGCACGCGGCGCACCTGAAGCAGGCTGCCGCCGGGCCCGCGGCTGGCACGCAACCTGGGGCGGCCAGCGACGCCAACGCGGAGTTGGTGAACCAGATCGCGGCGCTGCGGGCTGAGGTCGCCAAGCTCCAGGCGGCGCTGATGCAGGGGCACACCGCGCAGCCACCGGCCGGCGCGGGTGCAGGCATGGCGATGGGTGGGAAGGGCAAGATGCAGAAGCCCATGGGCAGCGGCCAGATGAAACCTATGCAGCCGATGCAGCCCCAGGCCGCGCCAGCAGCGGGCGGAATGGCTCCGATGCCCGCCAGCCAACCCGCCGCGGGGGGCGGCATGGGCATGATGGACATGGACGACAAGATGATGGGCGGGGGCGGCGGCGGCATGATGGACGGGATGATGCAGAAGATGGATGGGATGATGAAGATGATGGGCATGGGCAGCATGCCCATGGGCGGAGCGGGCAGCCCCGCCGCGATGGCGATGCCTTCGGCCCTTCCCGGCTTCCCCGGCGCCTCCCACATCTACCACATCGGTGCCACCGGCTTCTTCCTCGACCACCCCGAGCACATCACGCTGACGCTTGAGCAACAGACCGCCCTCAGCCAGAAGAAGGAGCAGGCCCTGCTCCAGCAGGCCCAGTTCCAGCGAAGGGTCGAAGAGGCCGAGCAGGAACTGTGGGTGTTGACCGCCGCAGACCAGCCCGACGCCGCGGCGATCGACACCAAGGTGCAGCAGATCGCCAAACTCCAGGGCGAGCAGCGCATCGCGTTCATCCGCGCGGCCGGTGAGGCGGCCAAGGTGCTCACCGACGAGCAGCGCAAGCAGCTCACCGGGATGCTCCCGCCCATGCCGATGACCCCGGCCCCGGCCGCACCCGCGATGCCCGCGACCCCCGGTATGCCCGACATGTGAACCAAGCGTCCTCTCTCATCCGCACTTTCTCTCAGGAGTAACACGATGTCCACGCAAAGCAAGAACCACGCGCCAGCCTCCAACCAACCCCGCAACTCGGTCTCCACCACGGCCCCCGATGCGAAGGCCGTCTTCGTCGCGGGCACGTTCAATGACTGGAACCCGCAGTCGCACCCGCTAACACGCACGCGCGACGGCCGCTGGGCCCTCACGCTCGATGTGCCGCCGGGGCGCTACGAGTACAAGTTCATCATCGACGGCCAGTGGTGCTGCGAGCCGGGGAGCGACAAGCCCTTCGACGGGTGCCCCGAGTGCGTCGCCAACGAGATGGGAACGATGAACCGCGTGCTCGTTGTGGAGCAATCCACCGAGCAGTCGCGCCGCCAGCCCCAACTCGCCTGAGGATGCCGCATGGACCCGGAAAAAGCATTTCAACTCCGCAGCGCGGCGGTATGGGCGGCGGTAATCGCCGCCCTTCACTTCGCGCTGGGCACGAGGACGCACTCGTTCCACGGCCTGCACATCCTGCTCGCAGGGATGTTCATGGTCCCGGTCCTGAAGGCGGCGGTGGCCTTCGAAGTCCGTGGCGGTGTAATCGCGGCGGCGGCGGTCGGCACGCTCTATCTCGGGCACATCCTGTGGTCGTGGCGCGACTCCCCGCTGGCCAACGCGGACCAATACGCGATGATCGGCGTGTACTTCGTCGTCGGCATCTCGGCCGGACACCTCGTCAAGAGCGCCAACTTCCGCAAGTGGCAACGTGATGAGGTCATTCGACGATCGCAGCCGCCATCGATGGGAGCCGCCAACAAATGAATCGACCGCTCTTCTCATCGCTTCTCGCGTCGGTGATCGTGCTTTCGATCAACGGTTCCGTGAATGCCCAGGTCAGCCCCGAAGAGCACGCCAAGCACCATCCGGGTGCTGCCGCCTCCGGAAGCCAACCGGGTGGGCAGTCCCCAACCGCGCCCGCTGCGGGTGCGGGCGGGATGATGGAGGGCATGGGGGAGATGATGAAGAACATGGGCGCTCCCCCGCCCCAAGCGCTGTACCCCTCGCTGATGCACCTGCCTGACCTGCCGCCCGAGAAACGCGACGAAGTGCAGCGCGCCGCCCACGAACGCATGAAGAGCGGGACGGACCTCATGGCCGAGGCGTTCGACCAACTGGTGAAGGCCGCGCCGACGAACGACTACGCGGCCATGCAGGCGGCGACGGCCAAGCTCAGAGAAGGCGTGGCGAGATTCGACAGCGGGCTGGCGGCCCACCGGGCCATCGCGGAGGGGAAAGACCCGCGGGCGTTGGCCATGCGGTGGTTCAAGGGCCAGATGAATCTGCCCGGGCCTCCTTCCCACGCGGAAGCGCGCGGGCTGTTGGGCCTGTCATGGGAGCACCTGACTCTGATGGTGCTTCTGGTCGCCTTTGCCGTGGTGATGATCGGAATGTACTGTTTCAAGATGCGCCGCGCGGCGGCCCTCTTTGGGCGTCTCGAATCCGGCTCGGGAAGGCCGCCGCCCGGGGCGGCGCCGCCCCTCGCTGGGGGGCCCGGCCCGTCCACGCCGGGTCCGCCGCCGGGAGGGAAGACTCCCCCGGCGGACACAACGCCGCCGCCGCCCGCGGCGCAAAGCCCATCCGCGCCACCTGCGGCGGATGCCAACGCCGCGCGCCCCGCCACCACCCCGGCCGCTTCGGATGCGGCCCGGGCATCGCCCATGACCTCGAACTGGCGGGGGCAGCTCCGCGTGGGGAGCATCGTCGTGGAGACGCCGAGCGTGAAGACGTTCCGGCTCCTGCCCGCATCGGGCGGCGGCGTGCTTCCCTTCACCTTCGTGCCCGGGCAGTTCCTCAACGTCGCATTCTGGATCGGCGGTGCGAGAATGAACCGCTCGTACTCCATCTCGTCCTCCCCGACGCAGCGCGAATGTGTCGAGCTGACGGTGCGGCGTGAGCCGCGGGGCGCGGTCTCGCGTCACATCGTGGATCTGCTCAGGGTCGGCAGCGTGGTCGAAGCGTCGGGGCCGGTGGGGAAGTTCACGTTCAACGGGACTGAGGCGGACGGCATCGTGCTCATCGCCGGCGGCGTGGGGATCACGCCCATGATGAGTGTCACCCGGTATCTCACCGAGCGGGCATGGCCCGGCGATATCTTCCTGATCTATGCGTGCCGCGTTCCGGCCGATTTCATCTTTGCCAACGAGATCGCCGCCCTTGAGCGTGCTCATCCAAAGTTGCACGTCGTGGTCGCGATGTCTCGCGCGGAAGGAACAGACTGGGAGGGCACGCGCGGGCACATCACCAAGGAATTGCTCGCGCAGACGGTTCCCGACATCGCTTCGCGGCGGGTCCACCTGTGCGGGCCGCTCACGATGATGGACGCGATCAAGGCCCTCCTCACTGAGCTTGAGGTCCCGGCCGAGCAGATGAAGACCGAAGCATTCGGCGCAACCAGACCCGCACCGGCCACTGCGGGAACCACCTCCAAACCAACCGCCGCCGCCACCGGCCCGCTGGTCACGTTCTCCGTGAACAAGAAGTCGGCGAAGATCCACGCCGGTCAGACCGTGCTCGAACTCTCCGAAGAACTCGGCATCGGCATCCAGAACTCCTGCCGCGTCGGCACCTGCGGCATATGCAAGGTCCAAATGACGTCCGGCGAGGTCGAGATGGCGGTCCAGGACTCCCTCGATGAGGGCGACTTGGCCAACGGGATGCTCCTCGCGTGCCAGGCCAGGCCCAAGGGCGACATCGCGGTGGAGGCGTAGCCGATGAACGAGCGTGAACGCGTCGTCGTCACCGCGGTCCTCAGCGTTCTGCTGGTGGGCTGGCTCGGCTTCTTCGTGCACAGTTCGCCGCGCTTCGCGGGCAGCGGGGCCGGAGCGGTGTTCGGGATCGCGGGGGCCGTGCTCATACTTTTCACGCTCGCGTTCCCGATCGTCAAGCGGATTCCCTTCATCAACGCCCGCATCACGCCTCACCTTTCGATGCAGTCGCTCCTCTCCCTGCACGTCTATGCGGGAATCTTCGGCCCGTTGTTCGCCATCATCCACACCGGACACAAGTTCGACAGCCCGCTGGGAATCGCGCTGACGACGGTGATGCTAACCGTCGTTGTGACCGGTTTCACGATCCGCTACCTGCTCACATACGCGGGCCACGAGATCAAGGACAAGTTGGTCCTCCTCCAGACCGCCCGGGGCGATCTCGACAGCGCGTGGGGAGTGCTTGATAACTCCCCGGCCGAAGCGCGAGCCGTCCCGAAAGCGCCCTTTTTCGCGGCCGGCCTGGCGGCATTCGGGTTCGATCTCTCGCCCCGC
>JAUXUZ010000453.1 GCA_030680655.1 Phycisphaerales bacterium | reverse complement strand
TCGGCGAGGTCTTCGAGCTTGATGCGGAAGAGCCGGTCGCGCTCCTTGATGCGCTGGTAGCGTTCGAGGGTGGGTGTGTCGGGGTTGAGGATGACCAGCCCGGTCTGGCCGTCGATGATCGCACGCTCACCGTCGTTGACGTCTTCTGTCAGGCGCGATGCGCCCACGACGGCGGGGATGCCCATCGCTCGGGCGAAGATGCCGGTGTGCCCGGTCTTGCCGCCCGCCTCGGTCGCGAACCCGACCACGTGCCGCTTGTGGAGCGCCGCGGCCTGGCTGGGGGTGAGGTCGCGTGCCACGACGATGACGCCCTCGCCGGCCTGCGGGGTCAGGGTGGCCGCGGCGAGCCGGCTCTCCTGCTCGCCGACAAGGTGCTTGAGCACGCGCATCGACAGGTCGTTGACGTCATCTACCTTGGTGGCGAAGGCCGAGCCCTTGAGGCCCATGAAGCGGTCGGCGAGCTGCTGCAGCTGGGCGTGCACGGCGTACTCGGCGGCGACGCGTTCGTTCTCGATCATCGCCAGCATCGGTCGGGTGAGGCTGGGATCAGAGAGCATGCCGATGTGGAAGGCGAAGATCTTGGCCGCTTCTTCACCGAGTTCTGCGTGGGCCTTGGCGCGAACGTCGATCAGCTCGCTGATCGACTCTTTCAGGGCGCGGTCGAGGCGCAGCTTCTCCTCCTGCACCCGCTCGGGAGCAACTGTGCGGCGCGCGACACGGCGGCGCTGGTCGTCGAGGACCAGCACGCGCCCGATCGCAACGCCGGGAGAGACCGCGATGCCCTTCACTTCACGCATCGGGCCGATGGTAGCGGGAACCGGGCGCCACACGGCCGCCCGATGGTCGCTCAACCGACGCCCCACCCCGGGGCCGGAACGCCCAGAACACGGTCGTTGCCGTTGGCGGCGCAAAGCAGGCGGCTCAGTGCTGGCGGTGCCCGGCGGCGCTACGCTCCCGGTGGAGGGGGCCCCGGCCGACCGACGTCCTTTTCCACGGCCCGCACTCTTGCGACCGCGCGCTGCAGGGCCGATTGCCCCGGCGCACACACGGGCGCTCGCGCCGAACCTAACGGATCAGATCATTTGAACGACCAGCCACCATCGAACCCACCCCCACCGGGCGGCGGGCAACCAGGAAGCAAGAAGCGACGGCGCCGGCGGCGCGGCCGCGGGAACCAGGGTGTGCCCGGGGCGCACCCGCCCCACGGGCACCCTCACGCTCACCAGGGGCCGTCCATGCAGGCCGGTGAGCCCGGGCCGCAGCAGGCGGCCGGCGGCGAGCAGCCGCAGGGGGGGCAAGGGGGGCCGGGGGGGCAGACGAACGGGCAACCGCAACAACAGCCGCAGCAGCAGCGACAGCATCAGCCGCCGCGCCAGCCGCAGAAGCACTACGCCGTACAGATCACGGGCTTTGACCCCAACACCGCGCCGCGTCTGAAGCCCTTTGAGGACCTCACCTCGATCGACCCCAAGCCGCGGCTCACGCTTGAGTACCGCGGGTGCCCCGACGACTGCCGGCTCATCGACTTGTTCTGCCCGATCGGGCGCGGACAGCGCGCACTGATCGTCTCGCCGCCCAAGGCGGGCAAGACGACGCTGCTGAAGAACATCTCCACCGCGATCGTTCAGAACCACGCCGACGTGACCGTGCTGGCGCTGCTGATCGACGAGCGCCCAGAGGAGGTCACCGACTTCCGGCGGTCGTTCGCCGCGTTTGGCAACCACGCCGACGGCACGCCGCGGGCGCAGGTGCTCGCCAGCAGCAACGATCACAACGTGCAGCAGCACACGGCCCTTGCGATCGGCACGATGGAGATCAGCAAGCGGATGGTAGAGGCGGGCAAGCACGTGGTGATCGTGCTCGACTCGATCACACGGCTGGCGCGGGCGTTCAACAACAACCGCAAGTACGCCAACTCCGGGCGGACGATGTCGGGCGGCATCGACGCCAAGGCGCTGGAGGTGCCGCGGCAGATCTTCGGCTCGGCGCGGAACACCGAGGAGGCGGGGAGCCTGACGATCATCGCCACGTGCCTGGTGGACACCGGCAGCCAGATGGACCAGGTGATCTTCGAGGAGTTCAAGGGGTCGGGCAACATGGAGCTGATCCTGGACCGCAAGATCGCCGAGCGGCGGATTTTCCCGGCCATCGGTCTCGCGGCCAGCGGCACCCGCAAGGAGGACCTGCTGCTCTCGACGCAGGAACTCAAGACGATGACGGCGCTGCGGCGGCGTTTGATCTCGATGCCCCCGCACATGCAGGCCGAGCAGCTTGTGGCGGCGCTGAAACGGTTCCCGGATAACGCGACGCTGGTCGGCGCGGCGGGGTGACCCCCACTCTGTCGTCGCGGCGACACAGAATGGCGGCGGCCGGGCGAGGGTGCCTTGAATTCCCACGCTGCCTTGAGTTCCCACGCAGGGGAGTACGCGCCATCGAGCCCGATACCCGACCAACTGAGCGCCTCAAGCAACGGCTCGTCAGAGACGCCCGCTGCCCCCGTTGTGGATACAACGTTCGGCAACTCACGGGCTTCCGGTGCACCGAGTGCGGGTTTGTCCTTGCGGCCGAGCTTGTCAGCGACCCGACACCTCAGAGGTACGGCCTTCTGTTGTGGATTCACCGGCTCTTGGGCGCATCCGCGGCCGCTACGTTGCTGGTGCTGCTTGCCCGTGTCGGCATCGCGAAGCTCAAGCACACGTCGGGCCCGCCCCTCATCGGGCTCCTGCCCATCAGCATCTGCCTTGGCATCTGGGGTTTGTACGAGACAAGACGAGCATTCCGACCGACCGATCGCAGCGGACTCATGCTCGGAATTCTCTTGATGCTGGTCTCGATCGTCAGTCTGAACGCCGCGTGGTGGTGACGCCGGGCCACGTTTGGTACGCTGCATCGATGGCCGAGGTCCCGACCGCCCCGCTCACCGGAACACAGAAGCGTGCCCTCACCGCCGCCGCGCTCGGCTGGGGGTTTGACGGGCTTGACGGGTACCTCTACATCGCGGTTTCGATCCAGTTGGTGACCAACCTGCTCAGGGCGGCCCACCCGGACCTTGCGGAGGCCGCGCTCCGTTCGATGGCCGCCGAGCGGGCGGCGTGGATTCAGGCGGTGTTCTTCATCGGGTGGGCGTGCGGCGGGGCGCTGTTTGGGCGGCTGGGTGACCGGATCGGGCGCTCGCGCACGCTGGCGCTGACGATCCTGACGTACGCGGTCTTCACGGGGCTTGGGTTCTTCGCGACGGCGTGGTGGCACCTGCTGGTGTTCCGGTTCCTGGCGGCGCTGGGCATCGGCGGGGAGTGGGCCGCGGGGAGCGCGCTGGTGAGCGAGACGCTGCCGGCCCGCTGCAAGGTGTGGGCGAGCGCGCTGCTGCAGTCTGGGTACATCGTCGGCATCATCGCGGCGATCTTCACCGGCGGGTTGCTCAAGGACCACGATCCGCGGTGGGTCTTTCTCATCGGCGTGGTGCCGGCGCTGTTTGTGTTCTGGATCCGCAAGAGCGTGCCCGAGCCGGCGTGCTGGCACGCCGCGGCCGCCGGCGCGGTGCCCGCCCGCGTCGGCGACCTCTTCTCACGCTCGGTGATCGGCACGACGCTGGTGCTCAGCGCGTTTGTCTCGCTCTGCCTGGTGACGGTGTGGATCTTCATCTTCTTCACGCCTCAGGTGGTGCGTGCGCTGCCGGGGGTGAGGCCGCTGGACGTGGCGGAGCAGACCAAGACGGTCACGACGGTGACGCTCATCTACTTCGGTGCCAACATTGCGGGAAACTTCCTGGCGACGTACCTGTCGCGGCGGATCGGCGCGCGGCTCGCGTTTGCGGCGTTGCTGACAGTCGCGTGCGGGGCGCTGCTGCTGGGGTTCTACGCGCCGGGCAGCGCCACGACGCTCACGCTCTGGGCGGCGGTCTTTGCGACCACAGGCCTTGGGTTGTTCGCGATCTTCCCGCTGTACATCCCGCCGCAGTTCCCGACGCTGCTGCGCACGCTGGGGTCTGGGTTTGCGTACAACGTGGGCCGGGTTGCCTGCGCGGCGGGGACGATCTTCGCCGGCAGCATCGCGGCGTCGGCTGGGGGACCGGCGCGAGCGGTGTTTTATGCGGCGCTGCTGCTGGTGCCGGCGATCGGGCTGTGCAGGTTCCTGCCGCACGACCGCGAGGCGTCATAGTGGCTCAGGCCTTCGGCGTGAAGAGCACGTCGTTGTGAGTGACCGGCTTGTGGTCGTACCCCAGCGACGTCATGAAATCGATCACGTCCTGCCGGGTATGGCCGAAGCCGCTGCAGTGCCGGTCCTCGACCTCACTGAAAATGACGGGGCGCAGCTCCTTGATGAACCGCGTGCCACCCTTGAAGAGCATGAGCTCTGCACCTTCAACGTCGACCTTCAGGAAGCGGATCTCCTTCGCTCGTTCGAGCGTGTCGAGCAGGCTGTCGAGGGTCACGACGGGGACCGTGATGTCCCCCTTCTCGCCGGGCTTGCTGATGTGGGCAGCGCCCGACAGGTACTTGCCGTCCTTGTCGTGGGTCGCGAAGCTCATTTCTCCCTGCTGGTCACTAAGGGCGAGCTGGTGGAACCTGATGTTGTGGTGTACATCCAGGTCGTGCATGGTCTTGCGGAAGACGGTCATGAAGTTCGGCACCGGCTCGTAGGCGTGAACGAGCCCGTCCTTCCCGACGCGCCGGCTCATGTGAACGGCCCACTGCCCCAGATTCGCACCGATGTCCATCACCACGCCACCGACCGGAGCGAACTGCTCGAGCGTCTCGGCCAAGTATGGCTGAGGGTTGGCCGCCCATCGGCGGGCCCTTCGCTTCGTCACGGCCGCGTGCAGCGAGTTGTACATCGAGGCCGGGAGGATGGACTCGAGTGTCTTTTGAATGGTCTGGCGGATGCTCACTGACATACTCCACGGGAGAAGAAAGGGACCTGCTACCAACCAGCAACCAATCGGGTAGGGGCTGGCGGTACCGCCGTCCATCGGCCATTTGACCGCCCGGAATCGTTACCTGGTCAATCGTATCCGTGGAGTGTCCCGATAACCCCCGATAGACCAGGTGCGGGTAGCGTCTGTGCGAGAAACACCCGCGGGAATCACCCCACCGTCTTAACCCAGCGCAAAGACTGATCGATGGTAGTGCCGCACGGGGTTTTTCCCAGATTTGCGGAGGCGACCATGGATCGGTCTAACGCCCGCTCATTCGCCCACGGCTCGCGTCGTGGATTCACGCTCATCGAGCTGCTCGTCTGCTCGGCCATCGTCTCCATCCTCATGGGGATGATGATGACCGGGCTCAAGCAGGCACGGACGGCGGCTCGCGGCGTTGTGTGCCAGACGAACCTCCGGGGCCTGGCGCAGGCCACCAACCTCTACTACAACGAGCTCAACGACCTGCCCACGACCACGCAGCACTTAATCAACCTGCCCGCCAACCAGCGCGCGATCGTGGACATGCTGGCGCCGTATCAGGATGTGCCCGAGCCCTCGACTGACCGCTGTGTGCGCCCGTGGGCCTGCCCGTGCGACAACTGGCGCTGGCCGGTGACGGGCGGGACGTACCTCTACTACCCGGCGGGGATCTACGTCAACTACGGCCTGCAGCCGCCGCGCCACAACCTGCGTTCGCTGCTGAACCGCAACCCGCGGATGATGCTCTTTCTTGACGGGCTCCCGCTCCACGGCGCGTACTTCCACACGGTTTCGTTCGAGGGCTCGGTCGACTCGTTCAAGGGTGCGATCGCCTTCTCGATCTGACGCGGCGGCGGCACGGCTATGGTGCACCATGGCCGCCGCCGACGGGCTGGAGCTCCCCGCTGAGCTGCCCTTGATCCTCGATGCGCTCTCCGCCGCGGGCTCGCTCACGCGTGCGGCGCAGCGCGGGCTCGTTTCGGGCAACATCGCTACGAAGGTCGATGGCTCGATCGTCACGATCGCTGACTACGCGTCGCAGGCGCTGGTTAACCACCTGATGGCACGCAGCGGCGTGGTGGTGCCTGCGGTCATCGCCGAGGAGAGCGCCGAGTCGCTCGCGTCCGAGCGCGGACTTGTTGATGACGTTGTCGCGCTCCTTCGCACCAACGGCTGGCCTGACGCGACCGCCCGTGCGGTGCTTGACGCGATCGACCTCGCCGCCGCGCCGAAGGACCGCGCGCCGGCGGTCTACTACACGATCGATCCGATCGACGGCACGAAGGGGTTCGCCGCGGGGCGCCAGTACGCGGTCTGCCTTGCGCGAATCGAGCACGCGCGGTGCACACTCGCGGCGCTCGCGTGCCCCAACCTCTCTCCTATTGCGGGCGATCCGATCGATCCCTCGACGGGCACGGGCACGCTCTTTGCGGCGACCGATGGTTCGCCGCTGCTCACAGCGCCGCTTGCCGATCCGACGGCACTGAGGGTCATCCCAAGGCGCCCGCCCGGCGACATCGCCAACCCGATCATCACGTTTTCTTTCGAGCCGTCGGAGGCGCGCGTGCGGAACTTTGAGGCGCTCGCGGCGATCCTGGGTGGCGCGCTGCGCACGCCCGCCGACTCGCAGGTGAAGTACGCCATGGTGGCTCGGGCCCAGGCCGACGCCTACTTCCGGCCCCCGCGAGGGGCTCGCGAGAAGGTCTGGGACCACGCTGCCGGATGCCTGCTGCTGGAGCGGGCGGGGTGCACGGTGAGCGACCTCAAGGGCGAACCGCTGCGCTGGGAGGCCCCGTCGCTGCCGCCCCACTCGGGCATCTTGGGCGCACCTCCCCTGCTGCACGCGCGGATCCTCGCGGCGGTCGATTGGATTATTCCGCACGCATAACCACCGCGGACGTGTTACCGGTCCCCGCGTGTGCCGAAACTGCGGGCAAGTGATCAGCGCGATCTCCAACACGTCGTCCCTCCGGGCCGTCAACGCGATCAACGATGCGGGCGCCAACATCGCGCGGTCGCTCCAGCGGCTCAGCACGGGCCGGCGCATCAACCGCGCGGCCGACGATCCCTCCGGCCTCATCGCTGTGACCGGTCTCCAGTCGGCCGAGACGGGCCTCAACGCCCGCATCCACGCGCTGCAGGCCAACCAGTTTGTCGTTGACGCGACCGAGGGTGGGCTCGGCTCCGTCGCTGATCTGCTCACCGAGCTCAACGCGCTAACGGTGCGCGCTGCCAACACCGCGGGGATGTCCAGCGACGAGCGGCAGGGCCTGCAGATCCAGGCCGACTCGATCCTCGCGACGCTCGATTTCCTGGGGAACACGACCGAGTTCAAAGGGGCGCGGATCCTCACGGGGATCAACGCCGGCACGCTGGGGAGCGCCGAGTACACGGTGACCGTCGGTGGCGTTGAGCAGAAGAAGAACGGCACGCTCGCCGACCTGCGTCGCGGCGGTGCCCTGGACCTTCTCTCCGGCGACACCGCGGCGGCGCAGAAAATTGTGCAGGCCGCTCTCAGCGGCATCTCCACGCGGCGGGCGGCCCTGGGCGCAGAGAGCAACTCGATCGACTCGCAGATCCGCGTGGCGCAGGTCGAGCTTGCGAACACCGCGGCCGCCAAGGGGCAGCTGCTCGACACCGACTACGCGGCGGAGACCAGCATGCTGGTCCGCGAGCAGACGCGCCATCAGGCGGCGATGTACGTTGCGCAGCTGGCGCAGCGGCAGCGCGCCGAATCGGTGCTCGAGTTGCTCAAGGGCATCCCGCTATCGACAAGGTGAGCGAGGCGCGAGCGCCACGCACAAAGCATGGCCCCCTATGCCAGGTGCCGGTGTGAGTATGTTACCAGTAGAGCCCGTCGTACCCCGGGGCTGCCCGCAGTCCGGCGATGTTCACCAGGTCAAGCACGCGCTGTCCGGACTTCCACTTCACGGCCGCCCAAGTCTCGGGCTTGAGGCGGTGCGTAACGACAAGCACGTCGGCCCAGTCGACGACTTCCTGCAGCTTGCCGCACATCAACTCGCTCAAGTGAGGGACGGCCTGGAAAGCGAAGCTGCGGTTGGCGCCGACGAGCGCCTGGGGCGAGAGGTGCTCGTCGTAGACCTTCACCGGGTGCCCCTTGCCGCAGAAGACCTCGACGCACGCAACGATCGGGCTCTCGCGCACGTCGTCGGTCCCTTCCTTGAAGGCGAGGCCGATCACTCCCACCTTCGGGCGCGACTCACTGACGACCCGTTTGATGAGCTGATCGATCTGGTCCTTGTTGCTCTGGAGCATTCCGCCAAGCATTGGCACGGGCGTCGCGGTTTCGCGCGCCTTGTCGCAGATCGCCCGCAGGTCTTTAGGGAGGCACGAGCCGCCGTACGCGAACCCGGGCTTGAGGTACTTGGGTGAGATGTTTAGCTTCTGGTCTGCACAGAAGACGTCCATCACCGCGTGGCTATCGACACCGAGCACCTTGCACATCATGCCGATCTCGTTTCCGAACGTGACCTTCAGGGCGTGGAAGCAGTTGTCGGCGTACTTGATCATCGCCGCGACGTCGGGCTTGACGTAGAACGTCGGTGCCTTGATCGACTCGGGGTACATCCGGCGGCAGAGGGTCTCGGTAACGGCGTCGGTGGCACCGAAGACGACCTTCGGCGGGTTGTAGAAGTCCTCGACGGCGATCCCCTCGCGGAGGAACTCGGGGTGGCAGACGTAGCCGATACCCTTGCCCATAGCCCGCCCAGTGGTCTTCTCGAGGATCGCGACCATCTGCGCGTGCACGTGCGGCAGGCTTGTGCTGCGGGTCATCACCACGAACTGTGGGATGTTGAGCTTGCGGACGATCTCGCCGATCTGAGCAGCCACCGTCTCGAGGTAGACGCTGTTGACACCGCCAGACCTGGTGCTGGGCGTGCCGACACAAACGAGGGCCACCTCGCTGTTGCGGACGGCGTCTTCGGGGTCGATTGTCGCACGCAGCTTCTTGTTCTTGATCGCGTTCTGCAGCAGAACGTCGAGCCCGTCTTCAACGATCGGAGGCTTACCGGCGTTAATCAGGTCTACCTTCGCCTGCGAAACGTCGCACCCGATGATCTCGTGCCCGAGGTCGGCGAGACACCCACACGACACCGCTCCGACATATCCGAGACCGAAAATGCTGATCCGCATGGAACACTCCTGTTGTTATCGCCGGGCAACACCCTTGCGCGCAGCCAAGCCCCGTCGGACGACCTCATCAAGGCGGCTTACGTAGTTCTCGATTGTGACGTGATCGCGGATGAGTGCCCGGGTGGACTCGCCGATGCGGGCCGTCTCCTCCGGGTTCTTGAGAACGTGATCAACAGCCTTCACCAGTTCGGCCAGGTTTGCGCGTTGGTAGCGGTACCCTGTCTTGCCGTGTTCGATCAGTTCGCCGTCGGCACCCCACTCGTCGGCGATGATGGTCGGCTTCGCCAGGGCCAGGCCCTGGTTGATCGCCAAGCCGACGGCGCCGGGGTAGATGCAGATGTCCGCCGCCGCGATCCAGCTGTAGTCATCGCCCTCGGGCACGCGCCCGGTGACGACGATCCGCTCTGGGTCGAGGGCGTTGGCCCGCGCCTTGATGTCCTTGAGCAGCGGCCCGCCGCTGACGAGCACCAGCACCAGTCGAGGGTCCAGCTCCCTCAAGCGCGGCCACGCGTCGAGCAGATCGGCGTGGCGCTTCTCGGGGTCCATCCGTCCGATGCACTGCAGGATGATCTTTCCGTCGAGCCCGTGCTGAGCCCGCAGCTCGGCCGCGCGGGCCTTTATCTGGCTGGCACTTGAGTAGATGCGGCGCGTGTCGATGGTGTTCTGAGCCACGATGATCTTCGACTCGGGGTAGCCCGCCGCCGCGAGTTCCCGCTTGCTCGCCTGCGAATAGACGACCATCCCCAAAAACCGCTTGAAGAAGTACGGCTTGACCGCGTTCGAGACGACGGCGAGCTTGCTGAAGCTGTTGATCTTTCCCCATCCGTAGCAGGGGATGCCCAGCTTGCGGCAGTAGGTGGGGATCTTCCACGAGCTGAGCGACCGGAGATTGGCCTGGATGATCACCACGTCGGGCCTGTCCCGATCGATGATCTCCTTCCACTTCTCCCAGTGGAGCCACATGATTCCAGCACGGGTCGTGCTGACTTCCCTGGACTCAATGAAGTAGTCGCGATGATCGCCACCGACGGCCTTGTTCCCCGGCTCCAGGGTGCCCAGCACCCTCAGGTCGTAGCTGTTGGTGCTCACGCCCAACGCGCGCAGTTCATCGAAGACCGGAACGCGGTAATGGAAAACCGATGGCTGCCAGATGTACACCAACGGCAGACGGTCACGCCCGTTGTCGGACTGCACAGAGGCCGGGTGCCCTGACTTGGCTGCTTCTGTGCCGATGTGGTTCGTCGTCGGCATCACCGCCGCTTGCTCCTTCCCTTGCCGGCCGCTCGCCGGCGCGGGTGGCATCAAATGCGCAGGCCGCCAGAGAGTCCAACTTCGCCCTTGTCGAGTTCGGGAACGCTCCGGACCCGCTGCTCCTGTTTCGGAGCGCGGCGGAGCAAACTTCATTGAGCCACAGACCTCGGCCACCCTCAGAGTGCCACCACTCTCGTGCGGTGTTTGCACTTTGTTCGCCCCCACCTTCGGTAACCGGAGACCCCTCGTTCTCCCCAACACGAGTGCCGCGGGAGCCGCCACCCCTCTGGCACCAAACAGGCTAGTCTTCTTGAGCATGGCCGACCTGACTCGCAAACTCGCAGAAAGCCCCTCGGGGGTCTCCGTCGGCATCATCGGCCTGGGCTACGTCGGGTTGCCGCTTCTCATGTGCTTTCACGAAGCCGGCGTGAGCACCGTTGGTTTCGATATCGACCCGAAAAAACCCGACGCTCTCGCCATCGGAGAAAACTATCTGCCGCACCTTGGCGTGGACCTCTGCAAGCCGCTGGTCGGGTCGGGCCGATTCAAGGGCACAACCGACGAGACGGACCTGCAGGGCTGCGACGCACTGATCGTCTGCGTGCCAACGCCGCTGGGCAAGCACAGCGAGCCAGACCTCTCGTTTGTCAGAAAGACGGGCGAGATGATCGGTCGGATTTGTCGACCCGGGCAACTCATCATCCTCGAGAGCACCAGCTACCCCGGAACGACGCGCGAGGTGTTTCTCCCGGCGATACGCTCGCAACCGGCGGGGGCTGCCGCAGCCGACACTCTTCTTGTTGCCTTTTCGCCCGAACGAGAGAATCCCGGCGACAAAGAGCACACCACACGGAACATCCCGAAGCTGATCGGCGGCCTTACGCCGGAGGCAACTCGCCAGAGCGCCGCGCTCTACAGCATCGCGATCGAGAGAGTGATCACCGTCGCCAGCGCTGAAGTCGCTGAGGCAGCGAAGGTATTTGAGAATGTCTTCCGCTCTGTCAACATCGCTCTCGTTAACGAGCTGAAGTTGATCCTCGAACCGATGGGGATCAACGTCTGGGACGTCATCGCCGCGGCAGGAACGAAGCCATTCGGCTTCATGTCGTTTGCGCCGGGGCCGGGCCTGGGGGGGCACTGCATCCCCATCGATCCCTACTACCTGGCGTGGAAGGCCCGCGAGTTCAAGGTCGCGGCGCGCTTCATCGAACTTGCGGGCGAGATTAACACCGCCATGCCGGCCCGGGTCGTTCAGCGCGTTGTGCACGCGCTGAACCAGCGAGGCAGATCGGTAAAGGGGTCAAGAATCCTCGTTCTTGGATTGGCGTACAAGCCGGATATCGCCGACGACCGAGAGAGCCCCTCGTTCGAGTTGATCGATCGCCTCGAGGAACTCGGAGCGAGCGTCGATTACACCGATCCGTACATCGCCCACGCCAAACCGGGGCGCAAGCACAACCTTGGCAAGTCGAGTGTTGCGCTAACCGCGGGAACCGTGCGGGGATACGACGCGTTGCTGATCTCGACAAACCACACCGCCTTTGACTACGCAATGATCGCCGCGGAAGCCTCGCTTGTGGTAGATACCCGCAACGCGATGGCTCCTTTTTCTGCACGGATGGGCGACCGTCTCGTGCTGGCATAGGCCACTCGCGGCGACGGGCAATCCGCCTGAACAGGGATTCCCCCGTCTACGGTCGGGCTGGCGTGCATTGACCGAGTTAGGGCTCAGGAGGCGGCCACGAATCGCCGATCTATCATCGCGTATTGGTGAGCGGTCTCGTGGGCTGGCCCACCAATCCGAACGCGGGCGGTCAGTGCGGACTGACGCACCGGAACTCGACTATGTGCGGAATCGCCGGAATAATCACAAACGGTCAGGTTGGCGCCGCCGACAAGGTCGCCGTTCTGGCGATGAATCAATCACTGCAGCGGCGTGGCCCCGACGGCGAAGGAACATACTTCCGAGAGAACGTTGGGCTCGCGATGCGCCGGCTGTCGATCATCGACCTCGCCGGTGGCTGGCAGCCGCTGTACAACGAGGATCAGTCGGTCGCCCTGGTCGCAAACGGCGAGATCTACAACTACATTGAGCTCCGCGAGCATCTCGCGTCGCGCGGCCACTCGTTCCGCACCAAGAGCGACTGCGAGCTCCCGGCGCACCTCTATGAGGAGTATGGCCTCGACTTTGTTCATCACATGCGCGGCATGTTCGCCTTCGCCCTGTGGGACACCGCAAAGAAGCGGCTCGTGCTCGTCCGCGACCGGATGGGCGAGAAACCACTGTTCATCCACCAACACACCGGGCAGGATGGTTCGAAGCAGATCCTCTTCGCGTCGGAGATGAAGTCGCTGCTCTCCAGCGGGCTTGTTCCGTTCGAACTCGAGCCCACTTCTGTCGACGAGATGATGCACTACAACTGGGTGCACGACCCCAAGACCATGGTCAAGGGCGTCAGAAAGCTCGAAGCCGGGCACATGCTCGTCATCGACACGGACCCATGGAACGTCAAGGACATCTGCTACTGGCGGATGGAGGACGCCCCGCCCATCGAAGCCGATCCCGCCAAGACGATCCGCGCGGTGCTCGACGATGTTTCGAAGCTGATAATCCGCTCGGATGTCCCCGTCGGGGTCACGCTCTCGGGCGGCATCGATTCGAGCACGATCGCTTGCCTCTCAGCAACGAAGTACCCCGGCCAGATGCACGCATTCAGCGTCGGCTATGCCGGCAAGCCGGTGCAGGACGAGCGCGACCTGGCCCGCTCGCTCGCGAAGAGGCTCCACATGCCCTTCCACGAGGCGGAGATTCACCCTGAGGAGATGGCCGCGTTCTTTCCTCAAGTCTGCCTGCTGCAGGACGACCCGATCGCCGACATCGGCGGGTACGCGTACTACGTCATCAATAAGCTGGCACGCGAGCACAACGTCCCGGTGCTGCTGATGGGGCAGGGCGGCGATGAACTCTTCTGGGGGTATCCATGGCTGCGGAGGGCATTGAATGAGAGCCAGTACAAAGCCGCCCACGGGCGCACACGCCGTACTCCACTGAGGGAGCTGCTGCTCCCGCAGAACACGAATCGATCGTCTCTGATTGAGCTTGCCTTCCGCATGGGCGGGGCGCTGCATGGCTGGCGGCCGCTGAGCCTCCCCTTCAACAACGATCCTGATCGCCTTGTCTTTTACGACATCTTTGACTCCTGGCAGATGGGCGAGTGGGGCCGTAACCACCTCTATACCGACGAATTCCGGACGAAGCTGAGCGGCTTCGACGCGGCTTGGCCGCACATCCTCCCGGGCAACAAACAGAGCGTCGAGGTCACGCTTACGGCACTGATGTGCAAGGGCTACTTGCTTGAGCAGGGGCTCAACCAGGGGGACCGTCTGAGCATGGCCCACAGTGTTGAGTGCCGACTGCCTCTGATTGACTACAAGCTCGTCGAGGCCGTCGTCGGCCTCCGAAAGGTCCACAAAGGCGATGAGCACCTTGGGCTGAAGGCCTGGCTGCGGATGGCGGTTGAGGACATTGTCCCATCTGAGATCTTTACGCGCCCCAAGCGCGGATTGAACCCGCCCGTAACGCTCTGGACGCAGAGCCTGCGCGATCTGTACGGTGCCGATCTACGCAACGGTTACCTTGTCGAGAATGGCGTCCTCTCTCATCAAGCCGCCGCTCGATTGACCGAACCGACTTCGCGACTGACCGCATGGAACGACCTGTTCTTCAAAGCCCTGACGCTCGAAATGTGGGCCCGCTCGATGGACGAGATCGCCACACAGGCGGCCCGCGTTCAGGCCGCCGCCCATTCGCGGGTCGCGTGATCGGCAGTCTTGGTTGAGCGATCGTTTAATGAACATGGTCCGATCGCCGAAACTAGTATGGCGCCTCCCGCCTACCCGCCAGCGGTGTGCGGCATCTGCTTGATCGGAGAACTGACTCGTGCGAATCCTCATCACCGGCGGTGCCGGCTTCATCGGTCGCTACTTCTGCGAGCACCTCGCCGCGAAGGGCATCGCTTTCGACATCCTCGATCTGGTCAAGCCCTCGTTCGACGTCGGCAGCGCCAACTGCACCGTCGGCGACGTGCGTGACCCCGCGGCGGTTGCGGCGGCCCTGAGGGGCTGCGACCGGGTTCTGCACCTGGCGGCGGCCCATCACGACTTTGGGATCGAGCACGACACCTACTACGACGTCAACCAGAACGGTTCGCGGACGCTCTGCAAGGCGATGGACGACGCCGGCATCACCGAGTGCGCGTTCTTCTCGTCGGTCGCCGTCTACGGCGATGCGCCAGAGCCCCACCACGAGCACTCGCCCAAGGACCCCAAGCACCCTTACGGCGGGAGCAAGCTCGCCGGCGAGAAGGTCTTTGAAGAGTGGATCGCCAAGGACGGTTCACGCCGCTGCCTGGTGATCCGCCCGACGATCACCTTCGGCCCGCGCAACTTCGCCAACATGTACTCGCTCATCCGCCAGATCGACAGCGGGCGCTTCGCACGCGTGGGCAAGGGTGACAACGTCAAGAGCCTCTCGTACGTCGAGAACATCGTGGCGGCGACGATGTTCCTGTGGGAGAAGCGGTGGGCCGAGCCCGCCGCGCCGGCGATCGACGTGTTCAACTTCGTCGAGAAGCCCGACCTGACCAGCGCGGAGATCGCGGGTCAGATCTACCAGAGCCTGGGCAAGAAGCAGTGGCCCTGCGCGGTGCCGATGTGGCTCGCCCTGCTGGGCGCGCTGCCGTTCGACATCGTGATCAAGCTCACCGGCAAGAACCTGCCCGTCAGCTCCATGCGCATCAAGAAGCTCTTCGCCATGCGCACCATGTTTGAAGCCGACAAGCTCGGCGCTGCCGGGTGGAAGTCCCCGATCCCGCTCAAGACCGGGCTTGACCGCATGACCAGGTGGTACCTGGCCGAAGGAAAGACCCAGCCCGCCGTGTGGCGCGTCCCCCCGGCGCAGATCGGCGGTGAGCTCAACTACGCCAAGATGGGCGGCAAGGCCGAAGGGCCTGCGACGGCCTGACTTGACTCCCCCCCGCGGCGGCGAATTCCGCGTGTTCGAGTCGCCTGTTTGCGCCAGACGGCTTTATCGCCCGCGTGGCGCGGGGATTCTTGGACCCTGTTGACCCCCCACCCACCTCGTTGGAACGCGGCTAATAGAACCCAAACGCGTCGATAATTAACGCGTGTTGCACAAGACCTTTTTTGATGATTTGCGGAGCACGCCCCCTACTTCGGTCTCAGGCCGTGGTGGGGGTCTGAGCCGGGTAGGGCGCGGGCTTGTCGCCGACGGCCGCGAGTTTCAGTACGTCGGCGTACTTGCCGCAGGAGATCGGGCGCGTGTAGCGGTGCTCGAAGAGGACGCGGGCCGCAGCGCCCTGGCGTTTGCAGGCCTCCAGGTCGGCCATCATCTCTTTGATGATGCGGACGAGGCCGTCCACGTCGCCCAGCTCGCACCAGCGGCCGACGCCGTGCTGCTCGACCAGGTCGCGCAGCTCGCTGGTGCTCTCGCTGATGGCAACGATCGGCTTGCCGACCGCCAGCGACGAGTAGAGCTTGCTGGGGAAGCTGATCCCCTCGATCCCCTTGGCGATCGTCACGCCCGAGCAGTCGCAGGAGTTGAGGCTCTCGTGCAGCTTCTCGATCGGCTGGTAGGGGAGCAGCACGGTGTTGGTGAGGTTGCGGGCCTTGATCTGCTCGGCGATCCACGGCTTGCGGCCGCCGGAGCCGATGAGCACCATCTTGAAGTTCTCACCCTTGAGCCGCTCGGCCGCGGCGAGCATGGTCTCAAACTCGTAGTAGAGCCCGAGGTTGCCCGAGTACATGAGCACGAACGGCTCGATGAGCTTGTGGTCGCGCGCGAAGGGCTGCTGGGCCTTGGGGAGGGGCTTGAGGGTCTGCTCGTCGGCCCAGTTGGGGATGACGTGGACGCGGGCGGGGTCAACGTGGTAGGTATCGACGACGAGCTTCTTGGCGGCTTCGCAGAGCACGATCGACTGGTCGGCGTGCCGGTAGGTCTTGCGGTTGAGCCACATCCAGACCCGCTCGACCATGCTGCCCGACTTGATCTTGCCGGTCCAGACGCCGACTTGCGGGTGGGCGTCGTGGAGCAGCAGCACGTAGCGGTGCTTGCGGATGCGCGAGACGATCATGCCCACCGAGCCCAGGAAGGGCGGGTTGGTGGTGTAGAGGTGGACATCGGCCGCGCGGCTGGTGAGCAGCACGCGGATGGTGAGCGGGAGGACGAAGGTGAGGATGTTGAGCCCCCGCCCGATCATGTTGTCTTTGCTGAAGCGGGTGGTCCAGAGGCGCTTGATGTTGACGCCGTCGGCCTCTTCGTTCCACTCCACGGGCTTCCAGGTCTCGGGGGGCCCGTAGCTGGGGCGCGCGGTGAGGACCTTGACGTTGAACCCGTGCTCGGCCAGTTCGACGGCGAGCTCGTGGAGGAGCTGACCGGTGCTCGCCACGTCGGGGGCGTAGTACTGGTTCAGGATCACGACCTGGGGCAGGCTGGCGCAGTTCTTGTCGGGCATGCGGCTCGCGGCAGGGAGAAGCGAGGATTGGGGAAGGGTGAGAGCGCGGGAACCGGGCGCGCGGACGCCCCGGAAGAGGTGGGGACTATATCGGCTCGGGCACCCGGGCTGTTGACCCCGCGGCGCGATTACGGTGGACGCAGGGGTTTCCGCCGATAGAACAGGGCCCGGCTCCGGCCCGTACCGGGGCGGGCGCTCGTGGTCCGGCCGCTGCTACTTATGGCTCAACCGTCCCCTGTCATCTCGGTCGCTCCAGGCGGGCTCTATTCGGGGCCGCGGCCGGCGGTGTCGGTGGTGATCCTGACGCTGAACGAAGCGAACAACATCAGGGCGTGCATTGAGAGCTGCGCGTGGTGCGACGACGTGCACGTGCTCGACTCGGGCTCGACGGATGGGACGCAGGGGCTGGCGGAGGGCACGGGGGCGCGGGTGTGGTTCAACAGTTTCGAGAGCTTCGGCAAGCAGCGGAACTGGGCGATCGACAACATTGCGATGAAGCACGAGTGGGTGCTGCACCTGGATGCGGACGAGCGGTGCACGCCGGAGATGATCGCGGAGATCGACGCTGTGCTGAAGACGTCGCCCGCTGAAGCTGGATACTACCTGGCGAATCAGATGGTGCTGATGGGTTCGTGGATCAAGCACGCGTCGGGGTACCCGGCGTACCAGATGCGGCTCTTCCACAAGGGGCGGATGCGGTTCACCGATGTCGGGCACGGGCAGCGCGAGGCGACCGACGGCAAGATCGGCACGCTGCAGAGCCCGTACGCGCACCTGAACTTCAGCAAGGGGCTCGACGACTGGTTCGCGCGACACAACCGCTACAGCACGCTCGAGGCGGCCGAGGTGGTGAAGATGCTGGCGGAGCCGCTGGCGCTGGGGGATGCGATGAAGGGCGGCATCGCACGCAGGCGCGCGCTCAAGCGCCTGGCGGCGCGGATGCCGATGCGGGGGATGCTGCGGTTCTGGATGACGCTGATCGTGCAGCGGGGATTGTTGGATGGTGCCGCGGGGTGGCGGTACGCGAAGATGCTTGCGATCTACGAGGGGATGATCGCGTTGAAGGTGAGGGAGAGACGCGAGCTTTGAGACGGAGACGTGAGACCCGCCGCGGCGGGCAGGCGTGAGACGTGAGAAAGCAACGGGGCGACATGGCGTTGAACGGACAACGCCCGCCGGGAAGGGTGGCCCGGGCGGGCGTTGCTCAATGAAGAAGCCGGCGTTGTGCAGGGCTGCCGGTTCCAGGATTGGAGACCGATCACGGGCAGCCGTTGAAGAAGGCGTCGATGAAGACGACGAAGTCGTTGTTGTCGAAAAGCGCGTCGTGTCCGGGGACTCCGCCTTGGATGCCGAAGTCGGCGCGGGCGTCGGCGTTGAAGAAGTAGTCGATGAAGACGACGAAGTCGTTGTTGTCCAGGAGGCCGTCGCTGCCGGGGGAGCCGCCTTGGCTACCGAGGTCGGCTGTTCCGCAACGGGGGACGACCATGGCCGCGGCGTAGGTGGAGAAGTGGGTGCAGGCGCAGGTGAGGCGGACAACCTGCGCCAGGACGGGGTCGGCGGTGGGGACGTGGTTTGCGTCCAGGAGCTGCACGACGGCGCACTCGTCGGGGATGGGCGTGCCGGTGGTGCAGACGCGCCGGGCGTGCCAGGGGCTGTCGGGGTCATCCTCCTGCACGGCGACGGTGAGTGAGCCCTGGGCAACGGCGGCGAGCACGGCCGCGCGGCCGGCGGGGGTCATGCCGGGCAGCTCCAGGTCGATGACGATTGTGCCAGCGCCGGCGAGGGGCAGGTCATCGTTGTCGAAGGCGTAGCCGGCCAGGGGTTGGACGCCGACGGGGTCGCCTTCGGGGTCGAGGGCGGGGGCGGGGAGCAGGTCTTGCGGGGCAATGCGCGCGACGGAGAGGGCGGCGCCTTGAGCCATGGCCGCGGCGGGAAGGGTCATGCCCATGCAGGCGCCGGAGTTGCAAAAGCTGACCTGCGTGGCGCCCACCGGCGCGCTGAGGCTGACGGTCGCGGCGTTCGTCGTGTCGAACTGGAGGTTACCGCCGATGGTCACGCCGGCGAGATCGAC
>JAUXUZ010000423.1 GCA_030680655.1 Phycisphaerales bacterium | reverse complement strand
CGCGGCCCCGCGCCTGGCCGTCAACCAGAAGTTCGCGTCGCCGCAAGACGTCATCCGCCCCGGCGACGAGGTTGCCCTCATCACGCTCGTGGGGGGCGGATGAACGTCGTCGCCCTGATCCTTGACGGCCCCTTGACACGCGACCGCGAACCTGCCGCACGCGCCCACTTGACCGCCGCCGGCACCATCGGGGCGAGCCTCCGCTTCGAGGGCGTCGTGCGGCGCGGCGAACCGAGCGAGGCCTACGGCGGGCAGGAACGCCCCCTCGCCGGGCTTAACTACCAGACCTACGACCCCATGGCGCAGAACGGGCTCGAGGAACTCGCCCGCGACGTCGCATCACGCCACGGGCTCACCTCGATCACCGTCCTCCACAGCAGGGGCCGCGTCGCCGTCGGTGAGGTCTCCTTCGTGCTCGAGGTCACGGCCCCCCACCGCGTCGAGACACTCAACGCCGTCGCCGAGTTCATCGACCGCATGAAGCAGGATGTGCCGATCTGGAACACGGCCGTTTGGCAGTAACGCCCCGTTCCACCCGCACGCCGCCACGCTCAATCCAAGCTCACCCGCCAATCGCCGACATCGGACGCTCCGGCTGTCGAAACTCCGGCGATGCGATCCCATGCCCCGGCTGTTTCGTCCACGTAGCGTCGATCAGAAACGCCTCGAGCCGTTCGTCGCTCGCGCCATCCCGCAGCATCGCCCTCAGGTCCCACTCCGTCGTGCTGAACAGGCACGGCCGCACCTTGCCATCGGCGGTCAGCCGCAGCCGGCTGCACGCCCCGCAGAACGGGCTGCTGACCGGCGCGATGAAACCAACCCGCCCGGGGGCACCATCGGCGAACGCAAAGTTGCGCGAAGTGCTGGACGCTTCATCATCACCGCACGCAACCAGCGGGAACCGCGCCTCAACCGCGCTGCGCGTCTCGGCCGCGCTCACCCACTTGGAAGCGTCCCACGTGTGCCCCGAGTCGAGCGGCATGTACTCGATAAACCGCACCTCAACACCGTAGGTGCGGGCCAGTCCCGCAAGGTCCGCGGCCTCGTCGTCGTTGAAGCCGCGGATCAACACGGCGTTGAGCTTGCACGGCGTGAGCCCCTCGGCGATCGCCGCCTCCATGCCCGCGAGCACATCGCCCGGCGACGAAGTTGAGCGGGTCATCCGTGCGAACCGGTCCTCACGCAGCGAATCGATGCTGATCGTCACGCGGCCCAACCCCGTGTTCTTCCACTCGCCCAGCGAGCGACGCGTCAAGAGCGACGCGTTGGTGATCATCGCGATCTCGACCGAAGTCGCCGCGCGGATCCCTGCGATGATCCCGGTCAGGTCGGGGTGCAGCGTCGGCTCACCGCCCGTCAGCCTGATCTTCCGCACACCCAGCGACTCGGCGATGCGTGCGACGCGCACGATTTCGGCCGTCGTCAGCAGGGCCTCGCGCGCGGCGAAGCGGACGTCCGGCTCCATGCAGTAGACGCACCGGAAGTTGCACCGGTCTGTGATGCTGATCCGCAGATCGCGGATCACGCGCCCGTGCGAATCCACCATCACCCTCCCGCCGCGGATGTGCGCAGGTGCTGCCGGCGGTACGTGCAAGCGGGCAGGCCGGGACGAACCCAGCTGCTGAAGCGAGACGCTCGCACCCCGACCGGCCGGCCGTTCGGCCGCGGTCTCAGGTGTGTTGATCTCAACGCTCTGCACGCTTGGTTCTCCCGTCGATCATCCTAAGGGCACGCCGCCCGCTCCGCTTGGTCCAGCGGCCGAACGTCGTCACCCGCATCCGTCCCGCCGCTCAGCCCCGCCCCCACGCCGCCGGCGTTCCCCGCCACCGTGTCGGCGACGGAGCAGAGGATCGTGTAGTACTCCTCCACTTCAATCCCCAGCAGCGTCGAGCCGAAAAGCTCGGACTCGATGTGCGACGCCACCTCCCCGTAGTTCACCGACGGGATGTAGTACGCGATCAGCAGCGGGATCAACTCATCGACATTCTCAAACACCGGGTGGACATACAGGCAGAAGCCGTCGGTCGGCCGCTCACCAAGGCTCTCCAGACAGGCGAACTCACCGGGCCGGAGCGGGCCCGCATCAAACCGAACGCCGAGCGGGTACCGCACGACCGCACGGTCTTCCAGCAGCCGCATCATCCCGGCCCGGTCGATCTGCCCGCCGCGCTGGTGCCGGGCGTCCATCGCCTTTCTCACCACGTGGTCGCGGAGAGACTGCTTCCCTTCTTCAGCGGTCGGTACCGGGTTCACGCGTGCGCCTCCTTCTCAAGCGCCGCGCCCGCGGGTAGCTCCCTCGACGCGGCCGAAAAGGCCTGGTCGTGCGTGAGCCGCCCGGTCAGAACTGGGATGGTCACGCGCACCAGAATCGTGTAGATCAGCAACCCGCCGGCCCAGATGCCCAGCGTGACAAGCGTCTCGTTCATCGTCGGCAGGTACTCAACGATCTCGCCCAGGGGCGTCGGGATAAACGCAGGCACGATCATGCCCATGCCCTTTTCGATCCAGATGCCCACGATCAGCATCACGCAGGCCACCATCAGCACCGGCAGTTTCCGACTGATCGGCAGGTACAGCAACAGCATCGCCACCAGGTTGAGCCCGATGGCTGTCCAGATCCACGGCACAAGGCCCGAGCGACCGTGCAGCCCGAAGAACAGGTACTTGGCCGATGCCACGTGCGCTGAGTCGGTGTAGAACTCGGTAAACGCCTCGGAGCCGAGCAGGAACATGCTGATCGACAGGGCGATCGCGACGGTGTTCCGCAGCGTCATGAAGGCCTTGGCGGACACCCGGTAGCTTGTGAACTTGTCCAGCACCGCGAGCGACAGAATGAGGAACGCGGGCCCCGCGGCGAACGCGGACGCGAGGAACCGCGGCGCCACGACCGCAGAATTCCAGAACGGACGCCCACCCAGCCCGCTGTAAAGGAACGCCGTCACCGTGTGAATGCTGACCGCCCAGACGATCGCAACAAAGACGAACGGGATGTAGAAGACTTTGCTCGGCGTTCGCCGCCTGTAGGCGCAGTAGATGAGGTACCCGCAGATATGGAGGTTCAGCAGCAGGTAACCGTTGAGCACCAGCACATCCCACGTCAGCATCGAGACGGGGAAGTTGAACCGCAGAAGCAGGTGGTGGAAGCGGTCGGGCCGCCCAAGGTCCACCGTCACAAAGAGCATCGCCATGATGATCGCCGCCACCGCGAACAGCTCGCCGAAGATGACCAGGTCGTGCAGCTCGCGGTTGCGGTAGATATAGACCGGGATGACGAGCATCACCGCCGCCGCCGCCATCCCGACCAGGAACGTGAAGTTGGCGATGTAGAAGCCCCACGAGACCTGGTCGGTCATCCCTGTGGTGGCGAGCCCGTGCACGAGCTGCTTGCAGTAGGCGTTGATCCCCAGCAGCACAAACACCGTGAGCAGGAACATCCACGCGTAGTACCGCCGATCGCCGACAAAGCTCAGGCGGAAACAGCGGTACAGGAACGTCAGGTAGGTCCTCACGCGTGCCCTCCGTTCCACCACTCCGGCTGGGCCGCGGCAACGAAGTCCTTTCTCGGCCCGGCCGCACCGGGCAGGCACCCGTAGGCATCACCCTCCTCCGCCTTGAGCCGATCGGCGATCGCCAGAGCCTCCGGGTCGAGCGTGTTGGGGTACCGCTCATCAAAGTAGTAGAAGAACCGCGGCAGCGTCCCGACCTCTTCCTTGAGCACGAAGACGCGCTTGGTCCTGAGGATCTCCGAGACCTCGGACTTGGGGTCGAGCACGTTGCCGAACTTGCGGGCCCCCGTGGGGCAGATCTCCACGCACGCGGGCATCCGCCCCTCGCGGGTGCGGTGCAGGCAGAAGTGGCACTTCTCCATCACGCCCTTCTCGCGCGGGCGATTAGACAGGTAGCTCATGTTGGGGTTGAGCTGCTCCTTCGGCAGGTTGGGCTTTGCGAAGTTGAACCGGCGCGCCCAGTACGGGCAGGCCGCCTCGCAGTAGCGGCACCCGATGCACCAGTCGTAGTCGATCACGGTGATCCCGTCGGCCTCCTGCCACGTCGCCTCGACCGGGCACACCTTCACGCACGGCGGGTTGGCGCACTGGTGGCACTGCACCGGCAGGTAGAAGTGGTTCGCGTCGGGAACCTCCGGACGGTCGTAGTGGTGGTTGCCCTTCTCCACATCCAGCGTCCCGCGGGGCATCTCGATCACGCGGATGTACTGGATCTCCGGGCTGCGCGACTGGTTGTTCTCCGCGACGCACGCGTGCACACACTTGCGGCAGCCGATGCACCGCGACAGGTTGAGCGCATAGACAAACTCAACGCCCTCCATCGGCTTCAAGTCGCGCAGGTGCGGGCGCACCGCGTAACGGTCCTCCACCTTCCTGCGGATGCGCTCCAGCGCCAGCTCCATCTCCGCCGGCGTCATTTCCTTGTAGTGCTTCTGGAGAAACTGATCGAAGTCGGGTATCTCGTCCGACGTCAACTCGCGCAGCGGGCTCAGCGCCGCCGCCAGCGCGGCCATGCCACCAACGGCCGCCGCCCCGGTGCGGAGAAAGCTCCGACGCGTCAGCTCGGGCTCGTACGCGGAAGGCCCGCCAGAAGTACTCTCAAAGATGCGAATGTCCTTCATGGATGGCCTCCCTCAACGGTCAGGCGGCCCGGCGTTCGGTGCTCGGGCTTCTTCAGCCAACGCTGCAGCGGGCTCTCCTTGCCGCCGTCATCGTGATGCTCGTCCTGTGCCTGGTTCCCCATCCGCAGCGTGTTCGGCCCCGGCAGCGGCACGTACGGCTCGTACTTGGGCGCGTGCGGGTTGTGGCAATCGTTGCAGTTCAGCCGGTGCTGCGCCGCCGAGCCGGTGACCCACGAACCCAGCGTCTTGCCGTGGGTCCCCCGCTGCCAGTCGCGGTAGACCGTCCCGTGGCACTGCGCGCAGAGCTGGGCCGTCTCCTTGAACGAAACCGCCGTGCCATCGCGTAGCGTGAGCCGCTCCCGGTTCTCCGGATCGTGACAGTTCACGCAGCGGTCGTTCAATCCGTGCCGCAGCTGCACATCCTGATGGAAGCTCAACGCCGCTCCCGCCGGCGAGCCTGACTTGAAGATCTGGTGGCACCCGTTGCAGTTCTGCGGTTCACCGTTCACCGCAATGTGCGCCGGATCCGTCATCGCGATCCGCCGCGGACCAACCACAAGGCTCGCCCCGTCCACGATCTGCCCCATCATGCGCGTCGTCTCGGGCGAAAGATTGGGGTCCAGAGCGGCCAGCTCCGCATACGCCATCGCCGCGCCCAGCAGGTTGTTGATGTCGTGGGTGACCCCGTTCACGCACTGCCCCACCTGGGCAAACCGGTGCAGATGTGCCAGGCGCGCCAAGCCTTCGTCCGATTCCAGGCTGATGCGATCCACGTTCCACCGACCCTTCCTGCGCCCTATCGCGCGGGGACCCGAATGCGGTCCCGGTACTCCGCAAGTATCCGGCCCGGCCGCGAAGTCCGCCGCCGGGCGTATCCACACAATCCGGCAGGCCCGAAGGCTAGACCGGCAGTGCCGCCTTCATGTTCTCCGCAACCGCCCGCGCGAATTCGCTGCACTTCAATTTCGTCGCGCCTTCCATCATGCGCGCGAAATCGTAGGTCACCGTCTTGTTCTGGAAGGCCTGCGTCATGGCGCCGATCAACACATCCGCCGCTTCCTGCCAGCCCAGATACTCCAGCATCATCACGCCCGAAAGTACCAGGCTGCTGGGGTTTACCTTGTCCTGGTTCGCGTATTTGGGCGCCGTGCCGTGCGTCGCCTCGAAAACCGCCACGCCCGTCTCGTAATTGATGTTCGCGCCCGGCGCGATGCCGATGCCGCCCACCTGCGCCGCCAGGGCGTCACTGATGTAGTCCCCGTTCAGGTTCATCGTCGCGATCACGTCAAACTCTCTCGGGCGCGTGAGGATCTGTTGCAGGAAGATGTCCGCGATGGAATCTTTCACCAGGATCTTGTCGCCCGGATCGCCGTTGCAGTCGTCCCAGGAAACGGCCACGTCGGCAAACTCTTCCTTCACCAGCTCGTAGCCCCAGCGGCGGAAGGCGCCCTCGGTGTACTTCATGATGTTGCCCTTGTGCACGAGCGTGACCG
>JAUXUZ010000422.1 GCA_030680655.1 Phycisphaerales bacterium | reverse complement strand
GATCGAAGTCGAGCGCCGCAGCCGCGATCGCGGTGAACACCGTGTTGGTCCCTTGCCCCATCTCGGTGCTCGCGGCGAGCACTTCAACACGCCCATCAGGAAGCCCCGCGACATCGAGCTTTGAGTTCAGGTAGACCTCGCCGTTGCCGGTGAAGCCTGCACCGTGGAGGACTGTGGCAACGCCGACGCCGCGGCGGAGGTACGGGTGCGAGGCGTTGAACGCCCGCGACTCGCGTTTGGTCTCCTCGTACCGCCCGACTCTGAGTGCCTCGTCGAGGATGTTGAGGCGGTCGGTGCCGCCGGCGATCACCTGGCCGGTGGAGGTTGTCTGGCCGTCCTGCAGGAGGTTGATGCGCCGCAGTTGGATCGGGTCCATGCCGATCGCTGCCGCGATACGGTCCATGTGGCGCTCGCAGGCGAAGAGCGTCTGCGGCGCCCCGAAGCCGCGGAACGCCCCGTATGGCACGGAGTTGGTCAGCACCGCCCGCCCGTTGATGAGCACGTTGGGGCAGAAGTACGGCCCGGCTGCGTGGATGATGCCGCGTGAGAGCACAACCGGGGAGAGCGTGACGTAGGCCCCACCGTCCATCAGCACGTCGATTTCCTGCGCAACGAGCCGCCCATCGCGATCAACGCCGGTGCGATGGCGCACCTGAGAGGGGTGACGCTTGGTGGTTGAGGCCATGTCCTCGCCGCGGTCATAGATGATCTTCACCGGCCGGCCCCCGGCCTTGAGTGTCAGCAGGGCCGCGTGCAGCGCGATCGTCGAGGGGTAGTCTTCCTTGCCGCCGAAGCCGCCGCCCGTCGGTGCCTGGATGACGCGCACGCGTGGCTGCTCGCGCCCCAGCGCGTGCTTGAGCGCGTTGAGCACGTAGTATGGGCACTGCATCGAGCCCCGCACGACGACGACATCCCCTTCCGGTCCCGGCTCGACCCATGCGGCCATCGCCTGGTTCTCGATGTAGACGTGCTCCTGGGCGCCCGACTCGTACACCCCCTCGACCACCCGCCACGCAGTTTTCAGTGCGGCCGGGACGTCACCCTTCTGGATGCGAAGCGACTTGATGATGTTGTCGCTGCCACGCTGAATCTGGTCTGCCCTGGGCGGCAGTCGATAGTCAAAGACGGCCGGCAGCGGGTCTGCTTCGACCTTCACCGCCGCGACGGCCCGCCGGAGCAAGTCGCGGTCGGGATGGGCGAGCAGGACGACGGCTTCGTGGATGTGGCGCGTCTGGTGGGCGACCAGAACAGGCTGATCGTTTTCGATCAGGTAGGTCTCGTTGGGCCCGGGGATGTCTCGGTAATCGACCACCACAAACTGTGACCAATCGATCTCGGAATCGAACCGGATCGCTTGAATGGTGCCGCGTGCAACCGGTGAACGGACGGTCATTCCCCAGAGGCTGCCGTCCATGACGGTGTCGTCGAGATAGGCCTCTGTTCCCGTGAGTTTGGCCAACCCCTCAAGCCGCGGCATCGATCTGTTGCTCGGCACCATTGGTCATTCTACACCGCTGCCTCAGATCGGCCCTTTCGGCACATGCACAAGCCTGGGGCTTGCCGCTGGTTCACGAGTACTTCTCGATCGAGCCAACGGCCGCTCCCCTGACGAGAAACGCTCGTACCGCCTGCTTCTTTCCCGCGGCGGCGGTCAAGTGCCGGGGTGTGCGATCATCACGGCCTTCGTGGGCATTGACACCTGCGCTTACGCCGGCGGTGAACTGGGCTGAGGCAATGAACTCCGCGGCCACGAACAAGGGGCTATCGCGTGCTTTCGC
>JAUXUZ010000413.1 GCA_030680655.1 Phycisphaerales bacterium | reverse complement strand
CCTGCTCACCTTCCCTCAGGCCCTTGGCGTGGTCTTCGGTGCCAATCTGGGCACCACGGGCACAGGATGGCTCGTCGCGCTGCTTGGAGTGAAGGTCTCGCTGTCGGCCGCGGGGATGCCGATGATCTTCGTGGGCGTGCTCTTCAAGGTGCTCGGCCGGGGGCGATGGACGAGCGCAGGGAGCACCGTCGCGGGCTTCGGCCTGCTGCTGTTCGGCCTGACCGTGCTGCAGGAGGGCATGGCAGGCCTGGCGACACGCATCAACCCCGCCGATCTGCCCGCGGTCGCGAGCGCAGCGGGGAGCGGCGGCCCGGCTCAAGCGCTGGGAGTGCTGCTGCTGGTGCTGGTTGGAGTCCTCATGACCACCGTCATGCAGTCCTCCAGCGCCGCGGTGGCCGCGACGCTCTCGGCCCTTCACGCTGGAGCGATCGGGCCGACCCAAGCCGCGGCCTTGATCATCGGCCAGAACATCGGTTCCGCCGCGAGCTCGGCGATCGCCGCGATTGGCGCTACGACACCCGCCAAACGCACGGCGATGGCCCACGTGCTGTTCAACATCGTGACGGCGGCAATCGCGCTCGCGGCGTTCCCGCTCTATGCCCCGCTGATCCTCAAGGCCACCGCCAGCATGGACGCAACGATCCTCGTCGCTGGCTTCCACACGCTCTACAACGTGATCGGGGTGCTGGTGCTCCTGCCGCTTGTCGGTCCGTTCTCGCGGCTCGTCGAGCGATTGGTGCCGCAGCGAGGTCCGGTGTTCACACGGTTCCTTGACCGCTCGGTGCTGGCGGTTCCCGCGGTGGCGGTTGAGGCAGCGCGAAGGACGCTGGCGTTCACGCTCGCAACGCTGTGCGACGAGGTCGCAAACGGCATCGAGCGTTCCACGAGAACGGCGGGAGCAGGCGCAAGCGGCGCTGGCGGTCTTGACCAGAGGGTCTTGAGTGAGGCCACCGAGGCGCTCGGTCAGTCGAAGATGTTCCTTGCCGGGTTGACGGAGTTCCCGACTTTGGAGGCCGATCGAGCGCGACTCGCCAGCGCGCTGCACGCCTTGGACCATGCCGCCCGCTTCGCAGAAACCGCGGTAGCCCTTGGAGATCTCCGCGAGGTGGCCAGCGGCGACCCTGAGGGACTTCGTGCCGCGGGGCTGTGCGTTGATGCCCTCCGCCTGGCGGCGGCGCTTACCAGAGTCGAGACCGAGCACCCCACCACCTCGCCAGTTCCAGCCACGCCAGACGCCGTAACCGATCTGGCTCGCCGTTCGGCTGAACTGGCCGACCTGCGACGCGACCACCGCCGCGCAACCCTGAGCAACGCCGCGACCGCGGGCGGCGGCCTTGTTGCGGCCGACCGGGCCATCGTCCGAGTCGACGCGGTGCGCCGTCTGGACCGCCTCGTCTACCACGCGTGGCGGGCCGCTGCCCATCTCGGCGGCGAGCGAGCGCCGACGGGTGACGCAGCGCGGGCGTGAGCCGTGGGCATCTCTCGCCAGGGTGGGCAAACGCATCCACGAACGCCCACTCTTGGAATGGGCCGGACAACGGACTATCGCGCTCCAAGCACCGCGGCGCTCGCGCGCCGTCGCGTCTACCTCGCTCGGTCCGAAGGCCCGGCAGCCGCGGGAGCGATGAGCCTTGCCCCAACACGGTTGGCGTCGTTCACCGTGCCCCGCTCGAAGTCCGTCGCGTTGCTGATGGTCGTCGTGGCGATGGCGGTGCAGGCCTCGCGCGTGAAAAACCCCTGATGGGCCGTGATGAGTACGTTGGGGAACGTCATCAGCCGCGCAAACACATCGTCCTGGATTACCTCTGCGGAGAGGTCCTTGAAGAACAGGTCCCCCTCCTCCTCGTACACATCCAGGCCCACCGAACCGATGTGCCCCTTCTTCAACGCCGCGATCAGCGCCCGCGTATCGATCACCGCCCCGCGGCTGGTGTTGATGAGCATCACGCCAGGTTTCATGGCTGAGATCGCGCCGGCACTCACCAGGTGCCTGGTCGCGGGTGTGAGCGGGCAATGCAGCGAGATGACGTCGCTGCGGGAGTAGAGATCGGCCAGTTCTACGTACTCAACGCCCATCGCCGTGCACTCGGGGCTCTGCACGGGGTCAAACGCCAGCACGCGGCAGCCGAAGCCGGTGAGGATCCGGCAGACGACCTCGCCGATCTTGCCTGTGCCGATCACGCCCGCGGCCTTGCCGTTGAAGTCAAAGCCCATCAACCCGTCCAGGGCGAAGTTCTGCTCGCGAACACGGTTGAAGGCGCGGTGGAACTTGCGGTTGAGCGTGAGCATGAGGCCCACGGCGTGCTCGGCCACGGCGTGGGGCGAGTAGGCCGGCACACGCAGCACCGTTATCCCAAGCCGGGCCGCCTCTTCGACGTCAACGTGGTTAAACCCCGCCGAGCGCAGGGCAATCAGCCGCGTGCCGCCTGCGTGAAGGCACCGCAACACGGGCGCGGAGGCATCGTCGCCGACGAAGATCGATACGGCGGGACACTTGAGCGCCAGGTCCACGGTGGCCGCGGAGAGCTGAGCGGCGAGGAAGAGCAGTTCGTGTTTGGCCTCAACGTTGGCGGCGTCCAGGAGGGGCTTCTCGTAAGGCTTGATGGAGTACACGGCGATCTTCATCGGGGCTCCGATCGATCAGACGATGTCGTGGCTGGAGCAGCACAGTCCTTCAGCTCTGCCGGACAGTCCGCACGCTCGGGTTCGAGCCGCCTGGAACTGGCGGTGCTGCGCCAAAGGGTATCGCGGAGGTTCGACGACGAGCCTACTCCGCGTTTGCAAGACCACGCACGAGGTTCTTCGTTCCCTCACGCCAACCCGAACGCGCGGTGGGCGACACGGGCATGCTCAGTTCATGCCCGCCTGGCCATGGTCAAGGTCCACTCTTGCCGCGCGGCCAACCTTCACGCTGAGTCCGCATCGCGCGCCTTGCCGAGCGCCCGCCGGATGCCCTTCTCGGTCTCCACCACAACAAGCACCCCCGCGCCGGCAACCAGCACCCTGCCCCAGGCGGCGGCATCGAGCGGGGCCGAGTGGAACAGGCGGTTGACCAGCGGCAGGTGCGCGAAACCGAACTGCACGACCAGCATCGCCGCGATGCCGGCCCACAGCCACATGTTCGAGAAGAGCGGCACCGCCCACGCCGGGCGCAGCAGCGCCCGGCTCGAGAAGAGGTAGAAGATCTCGCCCACAACGATCACCGAGACCGCGGCGGTGCGGGCCGTCGCCTCGCTCATCCCGCGTGCCAGTTCCCAGTGGAACAGCCCCATCGAGCCGATGCACAGAAGCAGCGACACCAGCCCGGTGCGCATGAAGAGCTCGTAGGTCAGGATCGGGCGCTTGGGGTCGCGCGGCGGGCGGACCATCACGCCCGGCTCCTTCGCCTCGAAGATCAGCGGCATGCCCAGCAGGATCGCCGTGACCATGTTGATGTAGAGCGCGTGCACGGGCAGGATCGGCAGCGGCCAGCCGAGCATGATGGCCGCGAGGATGATGAACGCCTCGCCGCCGTTGGTGGGCAGAGTCCAGACGATGAACTTGGTGAGGTTGCTGAAGACGTTGCGCCCCTCTTCGACGGCCGCCTCGATCGTGGCGAAGTTGTCGTCGGCAAGGACCATGTCCGCCGCGTCCTTGGCCACCTCGGTGCCGGCGATGCCCATGGCGACGCCGATGTCGGCCTGGCGCAGCGCGGGGGCGTCGTTGACGCCGTCACCGGTCATGGCAACAACGTGCCCGCGCGACTGCAACGCCTTGACCAGGCGGAGTTTCTGCTCGGGCGTCATGCGGGCGAAGACGGCGGTCGCCTCGGCACGATCGGGCAGGTCCTCATCGGCGATCGCGGCCATCTCCGCCCCTGTGACGACGCGAGGCGAACCGGGCCCGCGCGAGTCCGCGGGCGGCGAGGACCCGTTGATTCCCATGATGTCCGCAATGGTCACGGCCGTGATCGCGTGGTCGCCGGTGATCATCTTCACACGCACGCCCGCCCGCTGGCACGCGGCGACGGCCTCGATCGCTTCGGGGCGCGGCGGGTCGAGCATCCCCTGCACACCCAGGAACGTCAGGCCCTTCTCAACCATCGGGTGCGACAGGCCGCTTGCTCCCGGCGGAGCTGTGCCGCGGGCGAAGGCCAGCACGCGCAACCCACGCTGCGCCAGCGCAGCGACGGCCGCGTTCACGGCATCCTTGCTGAGCGAATCGACGCCGCCACGCTGGTTGATCGCCGAGTCGCACATCTCCAGCACGCGCTCGACCGAGCCCTTGAGGTAGATCACGTGCCCTTGGGTGGCAGGGCTCTGCGAGCCGTGCAGCGTGGCCATGTACTGCCGGTCAGATTCAAAGGGGATCGCATCCACGCGCGGCAGCCGCTCGGCGCGGGCATCGCGAGTGAGATGGGCGCCCGGGATTTTCCTCGCCGCGACGACCAAGGCCGCCTCGGTCGGGTCGCCGTGAATCTCCCATCGTCCATCGCGGGCGACCAGCGCGGCATCGTTGCACAAATCGCCGCACGCGAGCAGTTCCAGCAGCGCGGGGTGCTCTTCCGCCAGTGCCGCAGACTCGACCCCGGCGACGCGCGCTTCGCCGGTCGGGTCGTACCCCGAGCCGGTGAACTCGTACTCGCGCCCCCCGCTCCATGCCGCCCGCACCGTCATCTGGTTCTGCGTCAGCGTGCCCGTCTTGTCCGAGCAGATCACGGTTGTGCTGCCCAGGGCCTCAACGGCGGGGAGCTTGCGGATGATCGCCTTCTTCCTGGCCATCCGCGCCACGCCCACCGCGAGCATGATGGTGACGGCCGCAGGCAGCCCCTCGGGGATCGCGCCGACGGCGAGCGCTACGGCGGCGGTGAACATCTCGCTGGCGGGGTTGCCACGCGCGATGCCGACGCCGAACGCGATCGCCGCGACCGCGAGGATGAGCCACAGCATCAGGTGGCTGAACGATGCGATCTTCTTCGTCAGCGGCGTGGCGATCGTCTCGGCGGACGAGATCATCTCGTTGATGCGTCCGACCTCGGTCGCATCACCTGTCGCAACGACGACTCCCTCGCCCGTGCCGCGCGTAATGAGCGAACCGGCGTAGGCCATGTTGGCCCGGTCGGCCAGCACCGCGCTGGGCTTCAACGTGGCGGCGTCTTTGGCGATCGTCTTGCTCTCGCCGGTGAGCATGGACTCGTCCACGCGCAGGTCCTTGAGCGCCCCTCCCGCGCCGGCCGCGGCGGCGTCGAGCAGGCGCAGGTCGGCTGGGACCTTGTCGCCGGGCTCGATGAGCACGATGTCGCCGACGACCAGGCCCGCCGCATCGATCCGGCGCCGCTGCCCTTCTCGCTTGACGGTCGCCTCGATGCGCAGGGAGCGGGCCAGCGCATCGATCGCCTTGACGGCCCTCTGCTCCTGCACGAATCCGATGAGCGCGTTGGCGAGCACCACGGCGAAGATCACCCCGCTGTCGACGTGCTCGCCCAGCCAGAGCGTCACGCCCCCAGCGACGATAAGGATGTAGACCAGCGGCGCGTGAAACTGCAGGAGCAGCCGTACCGACCATCCGCGCCCCTTCTTGGCGGTGATGATGTTGGGGCCGAAACGGGCCAGACGCTGCGCAGCCTCGGCGGCAGAGAGCCCC
>JAUXUZ010000406.1 GCA_030680655.1 Phycisphaerales bacterium | reverse complement strand
TTTGGATCGCGGTCGGTCTATCGGTATTGACGGGGGGGGCGGGGGGGGGGGGCGCGCTCGCCCAGTCTCAGCCGACGCCGGGGCTGCCGAGCGTCCCCTTCGCGCCGGTGGCGCAGGCGCAGAACGGCGGCGCGGGGCCGGCGGTGACGTACCAGTACGGCATCGAGTTCGTCACCGTGAACCCGCTGGGTCCCGGCGGCGTGCCCAACGCCCCTTACAGCGCCGGCGTGCCGGCGGAGCGTGACGGCTCGCTCGGCCACACCTTCCGCATCGGCCGCAACGAGGTGACCTCGCAGCAGATCGGTGAGTTCCTGCTGGCGGTGGACCAGGTCGCCCTGGCGACGGGGCAGCCGATCCCGTTTGTCTCCTTCCCCGAGTTCATCGGCGGCACCGGCGGCCAGAACCCGATGGCCCCCGCCGGTGGTATCACCTGGCGGACGGCGGCGATCTTCTGCAACTGGCTCCACAACGACCGCGCGATGACGCGCGCGGCGTTCATGAACGGCGCGTACGACGTGAGCACCTTCGGCTACGTCAACGGCAACATCTTCACCGATCAGGCGGCGCACAACCCCGGCGCGCGGTTCTGGATCCCCACAATGGACGAGATGCTGGCCTCGCACCACTACGACCCCAACCGCTACGGGCAAGGGCAGGGTGGGTACTGGCAGTACAACCTCAGCCAGGACACCCGCCCGGTCTACGGGCCGCCGGGTGTGATGGTGAACGGTCAACTCGCGCAGGCCAACAGCGGTTGGCTCCCGGCCGACTACCCCGGGATGAACCTGCCGTTCCCGTTCGGCGTGTCGCTGGGCGCCTACGCGGACCAGCAGAGCCCGTGGGGGCTGCTCGACGCCGCGGGGGGGACAAGTGAGTGGACGGAGTTGGTGTACTTCGCGGGGATCCCTTACCGCGGGATTCACGGCTCGTCCGCCGCAGGCAGTCCGTTCATTAACGACTTCATCGGTGGCTTTACGTCGGACCTCCCTTCGTCAGGCCATTACCAGTGGGGATTCAGAATCGCGGCGGTGATTCCGACCCCCTCATTCGCGGGACTTGCAACCATCATCATGTTCCACTACGCTGCGCGGCGTAACCGGAGGTCCAACCATGATGCGAGCCCTGTCCTTGCTGATCGCGATGTTCATTGCAACGACCGCCGCTGAAGCACAGATCAAGTATCGGATCGGCACGTTTGTTGCGGATACGGCCCCGATTACGTGGCCGACCGGTGGGGGGTGGCAGTCGCTCGCGGGTGGGTCCGATGTGTCGCTCGGCACGCTGACATCGACCAGTGACATCGTTGTGCAGATCGCCGACCAATCTCCGCAGACGAACGGTAACCCCTCGATTACCGCTGACTTGGGGTTGCTCAGGTTGATTGCCGGCAGTGGGTCCGTCGCGCCGCGGCGGGTGCGCGTATGGATCGCAAATGCCGCTCTAGATCCGTTAAGCGGCTTGATCGACACTTCATCGCAGTCGTGGACACCCGGCATCCACGATTGGACGGGGCGGCTGCAGTGCCTCAATTCGAGCCATGTCAAGTGGGAAGAGCTTGCGGATGCGGTCCACCTGAACGCCAACATCTCGCACAACTACGGCGACACCACCAACCCGGGCGCGGGGAATCAGGGGAATGGAAACGAGAGCATCGACTGCGGCTCGATCATCCGTTTCAGCACCAACGGGATCCAAGACGACCCTTCCGACGTGGAAGCGGGGCAGATCAACGGGTTCTTCCGCGGGCGGAGGAACTACGTGCCCGTCGGCCACTCCCCATCGTCGCTGGACAACGCGGTGGGTGTCATCGTCGCCCGCCACGGCGTCTGGGGGGCGATCTGCGCCGGCGATGCGCCGATGGATGTGACCGCTGCGCCCGTTCTGATCATCGACGATGAATTGATCAACGGCGCTTCGTTGGGGAGCGCCGACAACCTTGCCAACATCGGTTCGGTGTAGGTCGGGCCCAACGTTCAGCAGATCACAACGGGGGTTTCAGGCGAGACCGCCTACGGCATCGACGCACACCTCGCGGCCCGGCGGGGTGTGATCCGCGAGATCCTCTCAACCGGCGAGATCATGTACGACATCGAGGCCGGCAACGGTGTGTGGGTGGTGCGTCAGGCGACCGCCGAGAACGACCCCATCGGCGGGGGGAGCGCACTCGCGTACAACGTTGACGACACCAAGCACGGGATGAAAAGCAAAGTTGTGGCGAACCTGTTTACGCCCGGCTACCTGTCGAACAAGTCGCCCGGGAAGGGGGCGATCAGGTTGATCGAGGTCGTCGGCCCGGTGACGAGGAGCATCATCGCCGACAACGTCAACTGGGATGCGCCGAACGAGCCGAGCTTTGAGCAGGCGTTTGTTCCGAGCCCCCTCTTCCATCGGCGGCATCGAGGGATCCTGGTGTGGAACGGTGGGATCGATGGTTCGGTGGATATCCGCTATAACCTCGAGCAGGCCGACATCATCGCCGCGGGGCTAAAGGGCGGCGTCACGATCGGCCTGTCGGCCCGCGGCTCGGTGGTGGCGTACGGCGATCCAGAGGACCCAATCTACAAAGGGATAATCCTGTTCCTTCAGATCGGGTACATCCCCGACTACTCGTTGACCGACCCGTTGCACGCGAGCGAGTACCCGCGCGACCTGCTGC
This sequence comes from Phycisphaerales bacterium, assembly GCA_030680655.1. Lineage (GTDB taxonomy): Bacteria > Planctomycetota > Phycisphaerae > Phycisphaerales > UBA1924 > JAJTGZ01. Next base: position 3,482 of record JAUXUZ010000406.1, on the reverse strand, counting down.
CGCCCGCGTACGCCGGGTATTCGCGCGGGCTCCGCGGCAGTGCCGTCCCACCGATATACATGACCGATCCGTACGGCCAAGCGAACTGGAAAAGCCCACGCTCGAGCACCAACCCGACGGGGCCAATGGTCTTTGACGGAGGGGCGGCCGACTGTGTGGTCCGATTCACAGCGACCGATCCGATGGGTGCCGGCGGCGCCACTCCGGCCTACATCTACAACATGCACCAGTACAACCCCAAGCCAGTGAGTCCCCCGGGCAACCCTGCCTGGAGAGCAAACCCGTACCGGCCAAGGGTTGAAGCGCCGCTGGCGGTCGGCGAGTTTATTGCCGGTTCGCCTTGGTTCTCGTTTGTCTTTGGTCATTGGCCGTCATCCTCGCCGGATGGGCCCGTGTTTGGCGGCGTTCCAGACGGCGGTGGGATCGAGTCAGGCGTCGTCTGGTCCGGCCGCGTGGGGTCATCTGTTGCCCATTGGTTCGGGCTCGCCAATTCGGTCATGGCGAGAGCGATCGGATCAAACGCCGATGTGTGGCTTGACACAACCGCACCGGATGGCACTGGGCGGTGCGCGATCGACGGAGACATGAACGGCAGGCTTCACCTGCACGGACTGCCGTCGAGCCGCTCGGTGCTGATCGGCGAGCGTCTTGGCACGCTGAACGATGTCGGGTTCCTTGACACATTGCACGATCACGCGGTGACGACGCCGGTGCTGACGCTGGAGAATTCGCCGCGCGGCACACATGGGCTAGACGAGTGGCCAGCCGGTGCGGGAGCGGTTCAGGTGCTCAACGACGCGTTCGGCGAAGAGCCGTTCTGGCTGCCCGGCCTGGATGGGCAGATCGTCATCGACCGTTGGAACACAACGGGGGTGCAGCGTGAAGGGAGCCACTGCGCCGGCAGCGTGCTCGTCGCAGACACGACCACGTCGTACGGCGGCACCCTGTTGGAGCCGGGGTCTTTCTATGGCTCCGACTATTTCCTGGCGCGGTACGACCTCCACGCTGGACCGCCCACCTCCCCGAGCGATGAGACGCTCGGGACTGACAACAACGGCGGTGCGGTGGGGCTCGCCCCCTACGCAATGCACGCGGAGGACAGCCTGCCGTCTAACCGCAGGGGTTGGGGCCTGACGACGCCGCCGGTGCTTATCGCCGAGTTGCCGAATCTGGTCGACCCCAGCGACCCCGTCGTCTATTACAACCGGTTGAGGACAAGGTTCTACGGCCCGATCCTTTCACAAGCGGACGGGGGCGGTGCGGGGCTGCGCGTGCAGTTTGAACCCGCCGGTTCGTACGCGGGGTTCGCAGGCACACCGGAGGATGTGACGGACGAGTGGGAGGTCACCTTCCCTGTCTTTGCTCCATTCCCACGTGACATCATGTTGCAGCCGCGCTGCGACCAGTCCTACCGGCCGGGCTTCTATCGGGTTGTGCGTGCACAGGATGTGCCGGTGCCGCCCGAAGGCACGCCACCTACAGATCGACTGCGGAGCGACCTCACAAACACGACAGGCGCGTACAACACAACGTACCCACCCGACATGCAGCCGGTCGCCGAGTTTGCGCACTACTTCCGACTGTGCGACTGCGGGCAAGCTGATATCGGTATCACCGGGGGCGTTCCGGGCGAGGATTGCGTGCTCGACAACAACGACTTCATCGTGTTTATCGATTACTACTTCACGAACAACCCGATCGCAGACGTCGGCTCTACGGGCGGCGTGCCCGGCCCCGACGGGCAGTGGGACAACAACGACTTCATCGTGTACATCGACCTCTTCTTCGCCGGTTGCGCAGGCAAGTTCTATGGTGCGTGTGAACCGGGAATGAGGATGGCCGGGCGGGCCGCGAGCGGCGAGAGTCGCGACGTTGCGGACGAAGCCGGCCGACTCGCTGGTATTCAGGCGTCGATCCGGTCACTGCTCACTGCCGCGGCCGAGCGGATGCCGCAGAGCGATCGAGCCCGAATCATGGGTCTTCTCCAGTCCGGCCGCGAGCTCACCCGCGACGACCTGCTTGGCGCATTGGATGCGATGTTCGCGCCACAGCAGGAATCGCGGTAGTCAAGGCGCGAAGGTGGCGTTGGTGTACCGGCGCCGCATCGCCCGCGAAGTGGCACGGGCTGCTCTGTCCCTTGCGGGGGCGATTGTGGGCCAGTAACCCCGCAGTCTGTTCCGCGCATCCCCGCCAAACCGGTTAACCGGCCATCGGCGCGTGTGATTTCAAACCCGCCCTTGACAGCCGAAGCCAAAGCCCCGATCAAGTCCGTCAGTCCGGCGACGCGGTAAGGGGCTTCACCCCGCCGCCGAGCCGGGCCGCGGCCGGTCGGCTTCAACCGATCCGCAACCGCGAGGCGAGGCTGCGGACCCCTGTGGGGCCCGTTGTCCAAACCTGTCCACCTGTCGTGAATGGAGTCGCACCTATGACAACCACATCACCAAACCGCATCGACGCCCTGCTCCAGTTCGGCCGCGAGCACCAGCCGATTTTTTCCGCCAGCTCTGCTCAGCTGGGGATGAGTGCAGGAACCGCCGCGAGTTACAAGACCGCGTTTGACGCCTTCGATGTGGCCGTGGCCGCGGCCGCCAAGGCGCGCAACGAGGCCAAGCGCGCCACCGAAGCGCAGAACGATGCGCTCCAGGCGTTCCGCTCGCTCAACGGCGATGTGGTCCGCCAGATCCGCTCGTTCGCGCAGTTGCAGGCCAACCCCAACGCCACGTACCTCCTCGCGCAGATCGACCCCGTGGCGCCGCCCTCGCACGTCGGCCCCCCCGGCGCGTGCACCGACTTCAAGGTCTTCCTGAACTCCGACGGCTCGATCCGCCTGACGTGGAAGAGCAAGAACCCCGCCAACGCCAGCGGCACCGGCTACGCCGTCCGCCGGCGCAACGGGGCGACCGGTGCGTTCGTCTTCGTCGGCACCAGCGGCAAGAAGGAGTTCATCGACCGCACCATCCCCGCGGGTGTCAGCACCGTGGTCTACGAGGTGCAGGGGCAGCGCTCGGGCATCAACGGCCCGGTGGCGCAGTTCACCGTGCAGTTCGGCACCGCCGGCAACGGCCAGGCGACGGTCAACATCACCGACGGCCAGACCGGCGGCGATGCCGCCCCGCTGCAGATCGCGGCCTGAATAGCCGCGAATCGCCAGACAGCAACAAGGCCCCGAGCGCTTGCGCTCGGGGCCCTTTGTTTGGGCCGCGGTGTGTGGTAGCGCGCCCGCCTGGCCAGAAGTCAGTTCCCGGCGAGGGCGGGCTTGCCATCCGCCGACGCGGAAGGGGCCGGAGCAAGCGCCGGTGCGGGCGCGGGGGGGAGGGAAGCGTCGAGGGCGGCTGGCTTCTTCTCAGGCCGCGGCAGCGTCAACTGCCCCTGCCGCGCGTAATCGATCGCCTCGGCGAGGATGCGGGCGGCCTCCTGCGGCGCGTGGAAGCCCATGGAGTTCTCCGCCGCGACAAAGTCGGTCCGGAACTGGGCCCGGCGCT
>JAUXUZ010000395.1 GCA_030680655.1 Phycisphaerales bacterium | reverse complement strand
GGAGCGGAGCAGGCGGATCGGCTCGGTGATCAGCTCGCTCATCGAGAGCCACCCGCGCTGGCGCTGCTGGGCTTCCAGCGCCACCATGAGCCGCGCGGTCTGCTCGAAGATCGACTGTTCGGCCTGCGCACCCGCCAGCGCAGCGGCGTCGAGCCCTTCTTCGTTGCGGGCCAGCTTCGCCCCCCACTCCTTCGCCCACGCCGCCGCGCCCGCGCCATCCACCGCGTAGTCGCGCAGCGCATCGATCACCGCGCCGGCGTGCTCGGCGGCGGCGTCGACACCCTGCCCGAGCATCAGGCTCAGGTGCTTGTCCTGCTGGATCAGCCCGCGCAGCAGGCGCTTGCGCTGGGCGCTGTCGATCAGCTCCGGGCGCGAAGGCAGCCCCAGGCGGTCGGCGAACCGCCGGATCAGCCGGTGGCCGAAGCCGTGGTACGTGTGGACGTTGACCAGGTTCGCCTGCGCTGCCGCGGCCGGGCCACCCTGCGCCAGCAGCTCACCGAGGCGCTGGCGCATCTGCTCGCACGCCTTGACGGTGAACGTCAGCGCCACGACCTGCTCGGGCTTCACACCCTTCTCAAGGATCATGTGCGCGACGCGGTGGATGATCAGACGCGTCTTGCCCGTGCCCGGACCGGCAAGGACCACCAGCGGCCCGGAGTCGTGCTCCACAGCCCTACGTTGCGCTTCATTGAGACCGGCGAGAAGGTCCACGGGGGGAAGATAGGCAAACGGGATACGGCAAACGGCAATCGGAAAGTCATATGCCATCACACGTTTGCCGTTTGCCGATTCCCGTTTGCCCCTCACTACGCCTTCATATAAAAATGCACCGCCGTCGTGCCGTAGGCGTGCGTTTCGGGGCCGCGGGCGCCGGGGATGGTCCAGTCGGCGATGACCGGCGGGACCGCCGGCGCGGCCGCCGCCAGCAGCTCGGGCGGGATGATCGGCATCCCCTTCCCCTTCTTCCCCTTCCCCCCGCTGGCTGCCCCTCCTTCGGCCAGCGCTTCCAGCTCTTCCTCGCTCAGCGGCTGCACCAGTTCGCCGCCGATCATCAGCCCACCCCCGACCCCCTTCTCCTGCCCCTTCCCAGCGCGGCCGATATCCGTCCACTTCCCCTTGCGCGGCTTCTCGTAACGCTTGAACCGCCGCGCCCTGAGCCGCTCCTCTTCCGCTCCTTCACCCGCCCCCCCCGCCGCATCGTCGGTCACCATGTGCGGCAGCGGTGTGCGGAGCATCAGAAACCCATCATCGGCCAGCAGCGCAGCCACCGCCGAGCACTGCCGCACGACGCGCTCCCAACCAAGCCGCGACTGCACCAGCGGGTAGGGCGGATCGAAGAACGCAAGGTCAAGCGGGCGCGGGCACCGCGCAACGACGCTCAGGCCCAGCGCATCGCCCCGCACCAGCGTGCTGCGCTCGCCGCAGGTGCCCCCCAACGTCGCGATGTTCTTCTCCAGCGTGTCGGCCGAGTGGCGGTCCTTCTCAACAAACAGGCACGACGCCGCCCCGCGCGACAGCGCCTCAAGCCCGATCGCCCCCGACCCGGCGAAGCAGTCGAGGAACGTCGCCCCCTTCACCCGCAGGCCGAGCATGGAGAAGAGCGCCTCCTTCACGCGGTCAGGGATCGGGCGCGTCGTCATCCCCGGGGGGCTGAACAACTGGCGGCGGCGGTAGTCTCCGGAGATGATTCGCACGCGGCAAGCGTAGGAAGTTCGCCACAGAGGCACAGAGACACAGAGAAAGGCAGAGAGAAACTGTGTTCAAGTCAGGTGCTCACCAGCTTCCAACGGATTTCCGGCGCTTCTTCATGCTGTCTTACGAGTCTCGTTTGCCGTTTGCCGTTTGCCGTTTGCCGTTTGCCGAGCGCCTTGCCCCAAATTCCCCCTGTCTTCCTCTGTGCCCTCTGCGTCTCTGTGGTTAACCCGGTCTTCTCAGCGCCCCTTGCGGACCTCCGCCTCGGCCATGATGCGGTTGGCCATCCGCCCCGCCAGGTCCATGAAGAGCGCGGCGTCGGCGGGTGTGCAGCAGCGCTCGACCGTCTGGCGGAAGAGCCGCAGCCAGATGGAAAAGTGCGCCGGCGCCAGACCGGGGATCGCCAGGTGCGCCTCCAGCGGCCGGCCCGCGTACGTGCCCGTCCGCAGGATCGCCGACGACCAGAACGAGCGGATGCGCGCCAGGTGCGCATCCCAGTCGTGCACGTGCGCAGCAAAGACCGGCCCCAGCACCGCGTCGGCGCGGCAGGCGGTGTAGAACTCCTCCACCACCTTCGCGATCGTCGCCTCGGTGATCGTGACGCTCAACGCGCCCGCACCCTCGGCCGTCGAAGCCGACAGCGGGAGGCGGACCGGTTGCTTGGGGGTCTCATCGGCCATCGGCTACAGCGTAGACGTGCGGACGGTGCATCCTGCTTTTCGCTTTCGCCCTGTATCCTTGCCCGGAGGCCCAATGCCACGCCCATACCGCGACGGACTGCTCGGCAAAGACTTCTGGTACGGATGGAAGGGCAAGGGGGCGCGCCCCGAGATCGACCGCTGCCGCATCTGCGGCTATGACCTCCGCAACCGGCGCGAGGACTACCTCCTCTGCCCCGAGTGCAACGCCCCCAACAACCGCACCATGGCCCGCCGAAACCCCGACCCCGCCCGCCAGTCCGACGGCCAGATGGCGTGGCGCTACTGGCTGCCGGCGATCGTGGCCGGCGCTATTGCCTTCTTCCCGGGGGTGTTCCTCGTCACTCTCGCAGCGCGCGGGCTCAACCTCCCGGCCACTCCGCCGCTCCGCATCATCGGCTCGACGCTGCTGGCGGTGATGCCGACGGTGCTCACCGTCGTGCGCCTCCGCACACCGTTCGAGTTCCGGGGCGGACTGGACCGCTGGCCGTTCTACCTGTGGGTCTCGCTGGTGCTCAGCTTCGGGATCGCCCTCGCCGGGCTGGTCGTGATGCTCTGCGTGCCGCGGGGAGGATGGTGGTAGTGATCGCCTCACGCCGCGCGGGCGGAGGCGTAGTTGACCATCGCGGGCGGTTCGAGCGATGCTCCACCCCCGAGCCGCACATCGAGCCCGGGGTGTTCATGCTTCTTTGAGCGCGGCAGAGACACGACGCCAGATCGCGTCATGGGCCTCCCTCCCGTGCAGCCCGACCCAGGATCGATACTTGGTGTTTGACTGCCACATACACGGATGGAGGGAGGACGCGAACGCGAACGGCGGCGCGTTCAATTCGGGCCAGGAGCGGGCTTCAATGAACTGCAACTCTGCGGCGTCCACGCCTGACCACTGTGCGGCCGTGGGACACCTCATCTTCTTGCCACAGACACGAGTCCCCAACAACACCGACGAAACAACGCCGAGCGCGACCACCACGCTGGGACGAAGAATCTCGATCTGCCTGCACGCGGCTGCTACGCACCGTTCAACAAACGCAGCGTCCGCGAGAGCGGACGAGGGCCCATTGTTCGAGTCGGCATACCTGGCACCCATCAGCACATTGGTATAAAAGCACGCGGCGGGATCGATCTTGTGGGCTCTGAAGATGGCCTCGATGCCGCGCCACGTCGGCGAATCGGACTCGTGTCCGGCTTTGCACGCTGCTTGGTACCCGGCGACGGTGTCAAAGTCCTGACCGAAGAGCATGAGCGGGCGCGCGGGCAGAGCCGATTGCGTCACGCCGTGGTACACGCCGCATCCGCCGGGAAAGAACGCGCGGCCCGCGATCAAAGGAGTTACCTCGCCCATTGTGGGTGGGTACGGGTGAATGGCGGGTAGAAGCGTTGCGATCTCGCGGGTACGTTGCATTTGCCTCCAGACGGGAACGACACTGCAAGCAGCATACATGCTGGGTGCCCAGATCATTGCCCCGTAGCGACTTCAACGATCAATCCCGAATGGTCGGTGAGCCCTTCGGTTCGAAGGCTGTGCACGTAGTCGCAGCGCGTGATGAGTTTGAGCAGTGGGCGCGAGCAGACGGCGTGGTCGAGTCGGAACGGGTTGCCCGTGTGGCTGTACCAAGTGCCTTCGGACTTGCCCGCGTGGTGGAGTCGCCAGCAGTCCGCTCCCACTTCGCCGATCAACCGTACAAAGCACCTCTCGCCCGTGAAGGGTGGGCAGGAGGCCGGGCGGTCGCTGGCATCGCCGGTGTTGAGGTCGCCCATCACCAGCCACGGCTCGCCGTTCATCGAATCAACCCGAGCGAGCAGACGGTCCCACTGCGCCTGCTTCGCGACTTTGTCGGTGCTTTGGCTGAGGATGTGAACGCCCAGCAGGTGCACACCGTGCGCTTTGAGAAGAAGGCGATGGCCGCGGTGCGGGAGTGTCTCGTCGAGCGTGCCGAGCGACTGCGCTACACCCGTCTTATGCAGAGCCAGCAGACCGTTGATGCCGCGCTCAATGTCCGTCCAGTGAGACTCGGTCAGGCCACGCTCAGCAAGGCCAGCGCAGATCCGTTCCACAGAAGAAATACGAACCTCCGAGAGCAACACCACGTCGGGCTGCTGCTCCGCGACAGCGCTAATGAGGCGTTCGATCCGCTTCCCGCCGCCGTGGCGGATGTTGAGGCTGAGAATGCGGAGTGAGGGCATGGGTCGAAGCGTACATGCGGCAACGGCTTAAAGCGTGCCGCAGCCAACGCATATGTGAGGTGCCTGCGTGCCACACAGTCGGACCCCTCCACGCCGCCACTACATCAAAGAACAGCCTTGAAGGCCGACGGTTCGAGGATCGGCATGTGAGCCCAGCGCGGCAAAGGCGCGACGACCCCAAGAGAAAACGGTCTCTGCGTTCACCCGGCGCACAACGATCCGGCCGCCGAATGCGGCCTCCACCCTGCGGGGCTGATGAAGGAGAGACCATTTGTTCTCTTACCGGGGGTGGCGGCGGGGGACCGCCTGACCCCCGGCTATTTCATATGACCGCTGCCGCGGTCGAAGGCGCTCGGTGCACGGCGTACTGGCCTGCGCTCTGCGCCTGACCTGCCCCTCTCCCCCTCTGCCCTTCTCCTTCGCTCCCTTCGGTACCTTCGTTGTCAAACGGCCTTCCTGTCTTCGGTCGCTCCGCTCCACTCCACTCCTCTCCGTCTTCCTCCGTGTTCCTCTGCGTTCCTGCCTTTGGCTTCGAGCCCTTCGCGCTCTTTGAGCCCTTTGAGTTCCTGCCTTGAGCCGCGGTGGTCGGTGCGTGTGCTGGGCGGGAAGCTGGTGTTGGACGCAAGAGCCCTTCCTGCCGGTCGGGCCTCAGTTAGACACGCCTGCTTGAACGCTTCACCACTCCCACGTCCGCGGCACGAAGGCGAAGGCCGAGCCCTCGCGCTTCACGTAGCCGACGGCGGGGAACGGCAGGTGGGCGCCGCTGACGAGCGTCCTGTCGGCAGCGCACCTGGTCAGCAGCGCGCGGCGGGTCTTGGTCGCCATCACCGGGTCGCTGTCGTAGGCGACGTGCCAGTCGGGGTGCGGGAACTGGATGCCCGCGTGGTGGACGGCGTCGGTGAGGTAGATGAACTTCTCCGCGCCGGCGGTGACGGTGATGGCGCTGTGCCCGGGCGTGTGCCCCGGCGCGGCGGTGAAGGTCACACCGTCGATCACTTTGTCACCGTCGCCCACCTGGTGGAAGCGCGTCTTGTACGCGGGGTCGCCAAGCTGCGAGAAGAGCGTCTTGGCCGACATGGTGACGGCGTCTTTCATCTGCAGGTCCATGCGGCTCTTGCTCAGGTCGGGCCCGCCGGCGGAGAGCCAGTAGTCAACCTCGGCCCTGGCGACGAAGTAGTGGGCGTTTGGGAAGAAGCCCGGGCCCTTGGCATCCATGAGCCCGCCGGTGTGGTCGGGGTGGGCGTGGGTGATGACGACGGCGCCGATCTGCGCGGGCGTGTGGCCGGCCATCGCCAGCGAGCGCAGCAGGCGGCCGGTGGTGGGGCCCATGCCGCTGCCGCAGCCGGCATCGATCAGCACGCGGCCGCCGTCGCCGGTGCCGGCGTCGATGAGCATGGCGTGGACGTGGCCGGTGAGGCGCGCGGGCGGGATCATCGCCTCGGCGGCGGCGGCGTCAACGTCTTCCTTGGTGGCGTTGGCGCCGATCATCGGGTAGGCGCCGCTGTTGCCGCCGAGGGGGAAGGCGCCATCAGTGAGCAGCGTGAGCGTGAAGCCGCCGACCTTGAAGCGGTAGAACCCGGCGCCGTTGAAGTCGGTGCCGGCG
>JAUXUZ010000393.1 GCA_030680655.1 Phycisphaerales bacterium | reverse complement strand
GCCGAGTTCGGTGCTGCTCTGCCCGGTGGCACCGCCGAAGCACCCTTCGGCAAGGTCTACGCCGAGGGAAAGGTCGTGCTCCACCACCTGGTGCGCTGCGAGCACCAGACCCTCAGCGTGCTCGCCACCCCCGCGCAGGTCGAGGCCAACCACGCCGACCTCGCCCTCCTGCCAGCCCCCGTTCCCATCTACACCCTCCCCCACGAGCAGATGGAGTCGGTCATCGGCTTCACCATCCACCGCGGCCTGCTGGCCATCGGCGCACGACGAAAGCCGCGGACAGTCGATGAACTGCTCGCCGAGGCCGCGACGCGACGCGGCCCGCTGGTGATCCTCGAGGACCTCTCCAACCATGACAACATCGGTGCCATCTTCCGCAACGCCGCGGCGCTTGGGGCGAGCGGCATCCTCCTTTCGCCGCGCTGTGCTGACCCGCTCTACCGCAAGTCGCTGCGGGTGTCGGTGGGCCTCGCCCTGCGCCTCCCCTGGGCGACCGCCGACACCTGGCCGGGCGACCTGGACCGCGTCCGGCGCGCCGGCTTTGAGACCCTCGCCCTTACGCCCGCCGGCGAGACCAGCCTCGCTTCGCTTGCGGGCGAGCAGTGTACGGATTCCGTTCGTAATTTCGCCCTGATGATCGGCGCTGAAGGGCCGGGGCTGCGCTCCGAGACCCTCGCCAGTGCCTGCCAGCGTGTGCGAATCCCCATGGCCGCGGGGGTCGATTCGCTCAACGCGGCCACCTCCTGCGCTGTCGCCCTTTACGAACTCGTACGCCTCACCCCGCCCACTTCTCCCATCCCTTAAGGCGAGCGAACCAAACTGTTCGTCGTGCGTCGAACAGTTGTGGCAACGGATACCCGGTTTTCGTTGTATACTAAATCGGGTGTTCCCGGCATCGCCCAGGGACCGATCGACGAATATACCAGACGGCAGCGTTCTGCAACCGCCCTCGCACGATCTGTCGAACCGCACGCAGGAGTCTTCTTGATGAAGCAGCTTTCCTCCATGTTCCTCTCCGCAGCCGCGCTGGTGGCCGTCGCCGGCCTGGCCCTCGGCGCACCGCCCATCGCCACACCCGAGGTCGCTCGCGAGGGCGTCGCCGGTGAAACACGGCGCGACAAGCTGACCGGCATGGAGCTCAAGCCCGCCGCGATCAACTGGTCGCTCCTGACCGACTGGCAAAACGGCACCGCGCCCACCGCCGAGTCGCTCCAGGACAAGGTCGTCGTCATCACCTTCTGGTCGGGCTGGCAGCCCAGCAACCAGTCGCTGATCGCACGCGTCGCTCGCATCGCCGAGAGCAACAAGGACAAGGGCGTCGTCGTCATCGCCGCCCACAACGACACACGCTACGAGAACGCCGCCGACGTCCTCTCCGTCCGCGGCATCAAGCTGCTCACAGCCAAGGACGCCGGCAACAAGCTCCGCGAAGCGCTCCTGAGCGACAACGACCCCGACATCTACGTCATCGACCGCGCCGGCAACCTGCGCTTCGGCGACATCTCCACCGACTCGCTCGAGCGCGCCGTGAACATGCTCGCCGCCGAGACCCCCGCCGAGGCCGCCGAGGCGCCCGCCAACTTCGTCTCCGGGCTCAAGAGCGCCGCCGCAGAGGCCGCCCGCACCAAGGTCAAGGGCACCGGCATCGACGCCGGCCAGAAGATCAAGGTCTCCTTCGCACCCCCCGGCCCCGAGGCCTACGACAAGGCCTTCTGGCCCGCCAAGAACGACAAGGAAATCGTCGACGCCATGGGCACCGACTTCCAGAACCAGCAGGTCCCCTTCGGCTTCGAGGCCGTCCAGTGGCTCAACACCCCCGACGGCAAGGCCCCCGACCTCATGGGCAAGGTCGTCATCATCGACTTCTGGGCCACCTGGTGCGTCCCCTGCAAGAAGGCCATGCCCCTGATCGACGAGATGCAGCGCACCTACCGCGACGACCTCCAGGTTGTCGGCCTTTCCGGCTTCAAGTTCGGCGGCAACCTTACCGGTGAAGAGGCCGAGAAGTACCCCCAGGGCGAGAGCCGTCCCACCGTGCAGCAGTTCCTCCGCGACCACAACACCGAGTACGCCCACGCCTACGACCTGGGCAGCGCGATCATGAAGAAGGCCTCCGTCAAGGCCATCCCCATGATCTACGTCCTCAGCACCGACGGCGTCGTCCGCTGGCAGGGCAACCCCCACCAGCCCAACTTCCGCAACATCGTCACGCAGATCATCGAGCGTGACCCGGGCGTCGCCGCCCGCCGCGCTGCCATCAAGAAGGCCATCGCCGCCAAGGGCGGCTGAGCCGCTCAACCCTCCGCAAATGACCAGCGCCCGGGACGGGTACCGTCCCGGGCGTTTTCACATCCGCTTACTGGCCCACCCCTCCTCCCCCGCCCCACCTCACTTGACCAACCCCCTCTTCCACCTCGCCCTCCACCAGCCGCAGATCCCCAACAACACCGGCAACATCGGCCGTACCGCCATCGCCACCGGCTGCGCCCTCCACCTCATCCGCCCCCTCGCCTTCGACACCTCCGAGAAGGCCTGCCGCCGCGCCGGGCTCGACTACTGGGCACGCCTCGCCCCCGTCGAGCACGACTCGCTCGACGATTGCCTCGCCGCCGTGCCCGCCCCCGATCGCATCTGGGTCTTCACCACCCGCACCGACCGCACCGTCCACGACGCCGACCTCAACCCCGGCGACCTGCTCCTGTTCGGCGGCGAGACCAGCGGCCTGCCCATCGAGGTCATCAACCGCTTCCCCGGGCGCGCTGTGCGCCTCCCCATGGCGCCCGCCGAGCGCAGCCTCAACCTCGCCACCGCCGTCTGCGCTGCCGTATACCTGGGCATCGACCAGATGCTCAGGCGCGGCCAGCTCCGCATCGGGCCCGGCGCCACCATCGACCGCGCGACGGGGGGGGCCGCAGGTGCGGGCGCACCCTCCGACGCCCGCTGATACACTCCAAGCCGATGAAGAAGCCCGCGGCCCAACCCGCCACACCCATCACACTCGCCCTCCTCGCCGCGTGCCTGCTCGGCGCTGCCGCAGGCTGCGCTCGCCCGCTCCTCTCACCCGAAGAGACGCGCTCCCCCTTCGATTCGTACGACTCCGTCCGCGGCCAGTACGCGCCGCAGAAGATCTTCGACGACGTCGGGCGCGAGAAGCCCAACCTGCAGCAGCGCCTCTCCGCGAAGGACTGACGCGCCGGGCAAACGCCCCGCTGGTCGGGCGGCGTTCGGCACACTCCGCATCTGTTGCGCGTCGCGCAGCGCGTGACGGTGGTAGCGCTGGGCAGGACCGAGAATATATTCGGCAATTGCCAAGCGCCCCCGTGCTCTACGCCGATCCATGCGGTCGGTCGATCTACAGTTGATTCATCTGTCGCTCCACGGACGTGAGCATTCCATGGCAAGGTCTCGCCGCACAACCAAGTCCACCCGCTCCAAGGCCCCAAGCGCCGGCGCCCGCGCGCGCACCGTCTGGCTCTGCCTGATGGGCGCCATGACCGCCGTCGGCGGCTCGCTCCTCCTGCTGGACCGCCAGAACGCCCCGCGCGTCGACGGGCGCACCATGCCCGCCCTCGCCGCCACCGGCACCACCTACAACCTCGAGTCGGTCCTGCGGACCAACAAGCTCATCGCCGCCGCACGCTGGCAGGCCATCGTCATCCACCACTCCGAGTCGCCCGTCGGCTCGCCCGAGTCGATCGCCAAGGCCCACACCAAGCTCGGCTTCAAGGGCATCGGCCACCACTTCGTCATCGGCAACGGCCGAGGCATGAACGACGGCGACCTCCACGTCACCTACCGCTGGATGGACCAGCTCCCCGGCGCCCACGCCGGCGGCCGCAACGAGAAGTTCTTCAACAACAACGCCGTCTCCATCTGCCTCGTCGGCGACGGCTCACGCGAGCACTTCACCGCCGCCCAGCTCCAGCGCGCCGCCGCCCTGGTCGACAAGCTCTGCGACGAGCTGAAGATCCCCCGCGACAAGGTCTACCTCCACCGCGACATCGCCCCCACCGCCGACCCCGGACCCCTCTTCCCCGAGCAGCAGTTCAGGGCCATGATCGCCGAGCGGTAAGCCCCCTTCAGTCACATACAACGATCATCAAGGCCCGGCACCGCCGGGCCTTGTTGTTATTGAGGGTGAGGAAGGTGGCGGCGTTTCACCGACAGGCTCGATGCCTTGGACCCCGGCGGGGTCAGAGTCAGTAGCCGGGGCGTGAAGGCGGTCATCCGCCGACACCCCGGAAAGCCAGCAACAAACCCCCCTTCCTTGCTGCCGCAGGCAATTGAGGGAGGCGCTTCGCCGACCGGATCGTTCTGCATCCGGTCCGAACAGAAGGCCATCCCCACTCCCACCAATGATCCCCCAATGCCCCCCGCCCCCGCCCCCACACCCGACCCCACGGCACAACCGTTCAGGCCGCCTCACCACAGGAGCGCGGCCCGCTCACCGCGGTCGTCTCGTTCACCCGCTGCACAGCCCACAAACTCGCCGGCCCAAACGACGAGGTCTGGCACGGACACCCGCTCTATTGCCGCGGCTTCGAAGGCTACAGCATTCAGCAAGTCGTCAACTCCCCGTGGATCGCTGAGCTCGAAGCCATCAACGCCGTCCACACCCGCTACGACCCCTCACGCTGGCGCGACCGGAAGCACGACATCTTCTGGTTCCACGACGAAACGTTCGAGTGCATCGCCGAGGGCCTCGAAGTGGAAATCACCAGCGACCCCATGACCACCGTCATCTCCCGCATCGCACAACACCTCTGCGGCTGACACCGCTCTCCCCGTGCGACCAGTCACGGTGCGTTGACCGTGATCGGTGCATTGAGCGGAGGCGTGTCCCGCGGCCAGCGTCCATGACCCTCAACGAGTCAGCACATCCAGATACTCCTGATACGCATACACACGATCCCGCTGCCGCCCCGAAGTCTCCTTCAAAACCCCAGCCTCCTCAAGCCCCTCGATCGCCCTGATCACCGTCGGCTTCGTCACGCCCAGCAACTCAACCGCCCGCGCCAACGTCACCACCGGATTCGAAGGCAGCACCTCCAGCAGCCGAACCGCCGACACGACCACACCGGGCTGAGCGAGAAGACGAGCCCGGTCCCTGCTCAGCAGCGCAAAGAGCTTCCCAGCAGCACGCACGCCGTCGTCCGCCGCCTCGCGCACACACTCAAGATAGAACGCCGTCCACCCCTCCCAGTCGCCGGCTTCACGCACCGCGGTCAACCGGGCGTAGTACAGCTCCTGACGGCGTTTGAGCGCCAAGCTGAGGTAGAGCACCGGTCCATTGAGCAGCCCCCAGTGCTCCAGCAGCAGCGTGATGAGCAGACGCCCGATGCGCCCGTTGCCGTCAAGAAACGGATGAACCGTCTCAAACTGCACGTGCGCCAAACCCGCCCTCACCAGTGGCGGCAAGACGTCGTCGGAATGCAGCCACTTCTCAAGCTGCGCCATCAGGTCGGGCACGACCTCCGGCGGCGGTGGAACAAAGCGAGCATTGCCGGGTCGCGTCCCGCCGATCCAGTTCTGCGACCTGCGCACCTCGCCCGGCATCCTGTCCGCCCCGCGCACGCCCCGCATCAACCGCTCGTGCGCCCCGCACAGCAGCCGCGTGCTCAGCGGCAGCCCGTTCGCGCGGGCGAGCTCCCCGCGCGCAAAGGCGAGCGCGTCGACATAGTTGCAGACGTCTCGAACATCGTCAGGCCGCTCACTCTTGTTCGTGACCTCGTACGTCACCACATCCTGCAGCGTCGCCTGTGTCCCCTCGATCTCCGACGAGACGACCGCTTCCTTGCGCACAAAGCCGTAGAGGAACCACTGCTCGCTCGGCACCATCGCCCCGGCGACGCCCAGTTTCCCAACCGCTGCCAACGCCTCAGCGTGCAGAACCGTCAGCCGTTCATCCATCACCAGTGGCGGTTCCGCAGGTGGCAGAGGCGCTGGCACAAACGCCCGGACCTCTTCCCCCTCGACTCTCGAAATCCGGTATGTCCCCGTTACACGCGTCATCGCTCGTCCACTTTCGTTTGCGAACAGTTCTCGTTAGTCAAGAATCATTGACTAGCAAGATCGACTAGTCAAACATCTTTAACTAGCGCACGCGCAAAAGGACTTTGAGACCAAATCAGGGTCAAAGAACCGTATCCACGAGCCGGACAATCCTTTCAAAAACCAAAACTCTCTCCAATTTCGCCTTGCACAACCCGAACAACTGTGGTATACTTCGTTCTGGACACCGCGCACACGCCCGGTGACCACTCAGGGGGTCCCACATGTCACCCACGCTCACAGCCACGATCGAGTCGCTCCACATCGCCGCAGCCCGGAAACTGCTGGAACTCATCCAGACCGAGAAAGACCCGCACCTGCTCGCCAGGCTCATCGCGACCGCCTTCCGCTTTAAACTCGGCAAGCCCGGCGGACCAGAAAAAGCAGCCAGCCCACGCGTCCGTCCGGCTGCAAGCTCCCCTGCAGCAGCAGCAGACGACGACGAAGCACAGCCAGACGACGACCGCACCGAACCCCCGCCTCCATACACCGACCAGCAATACCTCGACCTCATCCGCCACCACGGCCCGGTGGAGGCCGGCAACATGCGCCAGCGACGCCTGGCCCTCATCGCACATCTGAACCGCCGTGGTCAGATCGCCGCGAGCACCGGCTAGAAGCCGCCCGCCCAACCGGCGGCCCGTTCCTCGCAACGACCACCTACCCCTACCCGACCCATCCACCCCTGCCCGGCCCTGCCACACCCACCGCGCGGCCGCATGCGCCTCCCGAAATACCAAATTGACCACCGTTCTTTGTCCGTTCGGGTCAACCGACCAGCCCCGGCGACCGAATAGGTGCAAGCAAGTTGCCGGAGTCGACGTTGTACGGGAAAGGGTCGTACTTCACCGCCCCGCGGCCTAAACTGAGATCCTCGTGAGGGGCTGCCGCTCGGCATCCCCAGAGTCAGGGAACGACCATGGGTTTGTTGTCACAGGACGCCGACGTGCAGGTGTTCAAACAGGGCGAGATGATCGAGAGCTACCGCGTCATGGCCGAACTCGGCCGCGGTGCCGCATCGGTGATCTACCTGGTCAACGACACCAAAACCAAACGCATCCACGCCCTGAAGCACGTCGTCAAATCCACTGAGAAAGACGAGCGTTTCCTCGAACAGACCGAGGCCGAGTACGACATCGGCAGCCGGCTCGACCACCCCGTCATCCGCAAGATGGACCGCCTGATCAAGAAGCGCTCCGGGCTCCTGGCGGTGATCGAGATGTTCCTTGTCATGGAGCTCGTCGACGGCGAGAGCCTCGACAAGAAGCCCCCCCGCACCTTCGACGTCGCCGCCGACATCTTCGAGCAGGTCGCCAAGGGCCTCGCCCACATGCACAACAAGGGCTACGTCCACGCGGACATGAAGCCCAACAACGTCGTCGTCTCCACCGGCGGCGTGGTCAAGGTGATCGACCTGGGCCAGTCGTGCGCCGCCAACACGGTGAAGAAGCGCATCCAGGGCACGCCCGACTACATCGCCCCCGAGCAGGTCCACCGCCGCCCCATCACCCACAAGACCGACATCTACAACCTCGGCGCGACCATGTACTGGTCGCTCACCAAGCACTTCGTCCCCACCGCCCTGGCCAAGGGTGACTCGCTCGTCGGCAGCATCGACGACACCATGATCAAACCGCCGCGCCGGCCGTGCGAGATCAACCCGCGCGTCCCCGAGCTCTTCGACAATCTCATCATGGAGTGCGTGCAGATCGAGCCCGCGATGCGCCCCGCCAGCATGGGCGAGGTCGCCGAACGCCTCAACCTCATCCGAGGCAAGCTCCTCGCCGAAGCCGAACTCCGCAAGAGCGGCTCCTTCCGCAACGTCGCCGGCACCGACGGCGCCAAGTAGCGTCATTCAAAGTTCAAAACGTGCCACCGTTCACCGTGCTCCGACGGTGAACGGTGCAGCTGTGGCAGGCGGTAGTACGGTGGCGAAACACACCGATCACGCCCAGAGCGGCGTGATCGATGGCACGATTTGCAGCGGTCCCGCAGTGATCGCGCCCCCACGATACCGTTTACCCGTGCCCCTCCCCCCACAGGTTGACCTCGCCTCGATGCCGCAGGTTGTCGCGTGCCTGGAGGCCGGCGCTCGCGCCAACCTTGAGGCGAAGTGCCGCAGCGGATCGATCGACCACATCCACGGGCCCGGCACGCTCGTGGCCACTGGTGACCTCCACGACAACCCCGTCCACTTCCAGCGGGTCGTCGAGATCGCCGGGCTCGACGGCGAGTGCGACGCCCCGCCCGCCCACCTCACCCTCCACGAGCTCATCCACGGCGAGAACCTCCACGACGGAATGGACCCTTCCTACCGCGTGCTCGTGCGCGCTGCGGCCCTCAAGGCCGCAAACCCCGAGAACGTCCACGTGCTGCTGGCCAACCACGAATTGAGCCAGATCGCCGGGCGCGGCGTGATCAAGAACGGCGTCAACTGCGTCAAGGCCTTCAACCAGGCGGTGGAGTACGTCTTCGGTGAAGAGGGCACGCCCGAAGTGATGGACGCGCTCGGCGCCTTCATCCGCTCGATGCCGCTGGCGCTGCGCTGCACACCAACGGGCGCAACGGCCGGTGACATCCTCTGCGCCCACAGCCTCCCCGGCGACAGCGACATGGAAGCGTTCGACGCCTCGATCATCGAGCGCCCGCTCACCGAGGCCGACTACCAGCCCCGCACAGGTTCAGCCCACCTGATGACCTGGGGCCGCGGCCAATCCCCGGCGACGCTCGCCACGCTTGCCGCCCGCTGGAACGTCGCCCTCTTCATCCTCGGCCACGAGAAAGCCGACGACGGCTGGCTCCGCATGGACCCAAACACCCTCATCCTCAACAGCGACCACCCCCGCGGCTGTGTCTGCCAGATGCCAATCGAGGGAACTCCAACACTCGATCGAGCGATCACTGGCACCTCCGGGCTTGCCTGAATGACACACTGGGCAAAATACTTGCGCATTTCTGATGAAAATGCCCAAATTGATGCAACCGATGGCCCTAACCACCTCTTTGAGTGCCATATTGTAAAGACCGAACAGGTACGCTCGTCGCATCCGAGGCAGGTGAGCCTCCAGCACGCGCCTCGCGAGACGGCCTATGGGTGGGCCGATCGGGCGGCGTCACATCCGAGGAAGTGACTATGGGCGCGTCAGCCCCGATCGATGTGCATGCGCAACAGGACGAGCAGTTTGCAATCGCTTGCGTCTCCGCGACGATCCAACTCCGCTTCGCCTCGCTCCAGCCAGCCAAGCACTGGACCGAGTCGGCCGCCACCGCCGTCCGCACGCTCGTGAGCCAGCTCGGTGACATCGCCGCCGGACGCCAGCGCCGCGGCCCCTCGTACGTCATCGTCGCGCTGCTCACCTCCGGCGAGAACGGGCTGACGCCAACGGCCGTCGCCACCTCCGGTTACGACCGGCTCGAAGAGGGCGAGAACGAGGCCCGCGACATGGTCGCCGACGCCACGCAGGAGCAGCACTCCTTCGAGATCCGCGCCGGCAAGCCGAGCCGCAAGCGCATCATGATGCCCATGCCCGCGTTCAGAGGGAGCCGCTGGCTCGCCATCCAGATCGACTCGGGCCTCTTCGCCGACGACGCCAACTTCACGGCGCTGATGTCCCGCGGGATGACCGTCTTCCGCACCGGGCTGATGACCTCGTACGAGCGCTGCGTAGTGGGCGCTGAGCGGCGCGAGTCGGCACTGATGGACCGCCTGACGCCGCCGCAACAGGGCGTGGCGAAGCTGCTGCTTGAGGGCATGACCG
>JAUXUZ010000163.1 GCA_030680655.1 Phycisphaerales bacterium | reverse complement strand
GGCGCCAATCACCCGGCCTGGAGCCAGCCGGTCAACCTCGCGCCGCTGGTGATCAACGAGATCGAGCTCATCGGCAGCCGCTGCGGCAACATCGCCGATGCCCTCGCGGCCCTCGCCAGCAAGCAGGTGCAAGTCGAGCCGCTCATCACCCGGAGGGGCCCGCTCGACGACGCCCCCGCGCTGCTCGATGCGGCTCGCAGGGGGAACATCAAAGTGCTGATCGATCACGGCCGCCGGGCCGCGTGAGCGGGCATCCGCAGCTCCCGTACCCCACATACCCTTGCGGCGTTCCTCAAAGGAGCCGCCGATGTCCCAGCAACCAAGCGTCGTCTATGTTCCGCGCCCGTCCAACAGCATGGGCCTGGCGGGCTTTATCGTTTCGCTGGTGGGGTGGGTCAGCTGCGGGGTGCTCTGCCCGATCGGCTTGCTGCTGTCGTTGATCGGCCTGCGCAAGGACCCGCGCGGGTTCGCGGTCGCGGGTGTCATCCTCGGGGCGCTGGGCACTGTCTGGGCGGTGATCGCGATCTTCTTCGGCGGCATTGCGCTGCTGATCGGGTGCGGCGGAGTAGTCTGCGGGGGCATCGCGCCGCAGGTGGTGACGCACGTGCGGATCAACTCACTGGCGGATGATGTAGAAAAGTTCGAACGCGCAAACAACCGGATGCCCGACTCGCTCGAGGAGGCGGCGAAGGCTCGCAAGCACGGGCCGCGCGACACCAATGATGCGTGGGGCCGCCCGCTCCGCCTGCAAGTTGAGCCCGACGGCACGTTCACGATCTCCAGCGACGGCCCTGATCGCAGGCCGGACACCGAAGACGACATCCACGAACACCGCGGGTCGGGCAAGCACGCGATGTAAGAGGAGCTGGGCACGGGGCGTGTCATCCCGGTCCGGGTGGTTGTTACGTGCGTTGGCGAGCGGCGTAGCGAGGGCGACCGATAACCGCCCGTGCGCGTCAGGCTGCACCGTTGGTAGGGGAGGAAGCCCCACGGCACGCGGCTCCGGCGACAGTGGCTCGTCGCTCGGCTCGATACCGGCGACAAGGAGCCCCGTCGCATGAAGCACCCCCGTTCGTCGTGCCGTTTGATCCTCGCTGCCGCCGCAGGTTCCTGCTTTGTCCTTGCTGCGGGGGCAGCGGCCAGCCCCCCAAGCGACGGGCACGGAGCCCCCGCGGCTGAGCCTGCGGGCCACAGCGGCGGAGGCGCGGCCAAGCCCGCGTTCCAGCCGGTGCCCGTGGCAAAGGCCGTGAGCCTGAAGGCTCCACCCTCTCCGGCATCTGCGGCAGCTAAGGCGCCCGGCACCACCGAGCCCAAGGCACCGCTCAACCCGATCAAGCCGGTCAGCAACATCAAGCCGGTCGGCAAATCGTCGCCCTCGGCGAACCCCGCGGGCGGAGCCTCCGCAGACGAAGCGAGCACCGATACGCCCAAAACGGCCGACGAGGCCCTGGCGATGCTGCGCGAGGGGAACCAGCGCTGGCTGGATGGGAGCGTGCAGAACCCGTCGGTGAGCACGGCTCGCCGCAAGGCGACCGCCGACCTTGGCCAGCGGCCGTTCGCCGTGGTGCTCACCTGCGCCGACTCGCGCATCCCCGTTGAACGCGTGTTCGACCGCGGCGTGGGCGAGGTCTTTGTCGCCCGTGTCGCGGGCAACGTCAGCGGTCCTCACGAGTCTGGCACCATCGAGTACGCGCTCGAGCACCTGGGCTCGCCCGTGCTTGTCGTGATGGGTCACAGCAAGTGCGGCGCGGTGAAGGCGACGGTTGAAGGTGGCCATGTCACCGCGAACATCGCGTCGCTGCTTGAGAGCATCAAGCCCGCTGTCGACCGTGCCAAGAAGCTCAACCCCTCGCTCGAGGGCGCTGAGCTAGTAGAAGCGGCGGTCC
>JAUXUZ010000375.1 GCA_030680655.1 Phycisphaerales bacterium | reverse complement strand
CCTGCTGCTGCTCAGCCGGCGCGACCGTCGGGGTGTTGTTGAACGAGCCGACGCCCGAGCCGGCCGTCGCCTTGGCGCTCCCGCTCGCGGCGGGTGCCGCGGCGACCTTGCCGGCCGCGGGCGTGGCCGCTCCGCTCGCCTTTGCCGCGGCCTGCTGTGTGCTCCCGCCCGCCGGCACCGCGGCCGGACTGGCCGAGGCGTCGTTGTTCGGAAGGACAATTGGCTGGCCGCTCGCCCTCTGCCCGGCGGCCTCCACCATCGGGAACGGTGACGGCTCGAGCTTGAAGAGCGCGTTGATGTCGTAGGGCAGCATGCTCGAGAGCGGGTCAATGGCCTCACCGTTAGTGATCTCGCTCTGTGCGAGCACGGGGGCCGTCATCGGGTCCATGTACTGTTCCAGCGGGTCTCCGCCGAGCCCGGACGGCTGTACGCCCATCGAGCCGGCCTGCTGGGCGGGGTGCTCGAGCTTCTTCATCGGCACGCCACCCTGGAACCAGGGCGCCTTGTACTTTGGTGCCGGCACGGGCGGGTTGATCTTGAGCAGCTCGTCACGAACCTCGGTGCCGAAGATGCCCTGCAGGCGGCTGTTGGCCGGCCAGACCTCGCGCTGCCCGAGGATGCGCTCACGCAGGCGCAGCGCATCCTCGTTCTGGGGGTTCGCACGCAGCGACTGGTTGATCAGCCACAGGGCCATGTCGAAGTCGCCCTCGCGTGCCTTCTGCTCGGCGCGCAGGTTGTACTGGCTGGTGCGCTTCTCGCGGCTCCAGTCGATGAGCGAGTTCTTCACACCCGTGCGGAGGCGATCCTCGACGCCCTTGGCCTGTTCGCCCTGAGCGACGAGCGTGCTGTCGGAGACGATCGTGGGCGTGACCAGGAAGATGATCTCATCCCTGGTCGTCTTGTCGGTGTTTCCACGGAAGGCGGCGCCGATGATCGGCAGGTCGCCCAGGCCGGGGATCTGTGAGCGGCCGGCGATCGTCGTCTCGGTGAAGAGACCGCCGATGACCACCGTCATGCCGTCGGGGACCATGATGTTCGTGACAACTTCCTGCGTCACCTCGTCGGGGACGGTCACCGTGCCACCGCCCGCGGCCTTGATTTCTTTGGTGTCCGCGGTTGAGACCTGCGGCTTGATCTCCATGCGGATGTCGCCGGTCTTTGAGACGAACGGACGCACGAACAGCTGCACACCGGTGTCGAGGTACTGCACCGTTTGTGTGGTGCTGGTATCTGTCGCCGTGGTGCTGAGGTAGGCAACCCGGCGGCCGACGAGCACGCGGCTGGGCTGGCGGTTGAGCGTGAGCAGCTTGGGGTTGGCCAGGACAGTCGTGTCGGACACTTCGTCGAGCATGCGGAGGAACACGCCCACGTTGTTGCTGATCAGCCCGGCCTTGAAACCGCCCGCACCGGACGTTCCCCCCACGGTGCTCTGCAGAGCCCGGCCCGTGTTGTCGGCGGGGGTGACGCCGGTGGCGCCCGAGCCGCCGTTGATCAGCGCGTTCGCAACGCCGCGCGGGCCGGCCGCGGCGGTAGCGAAGTCGGTGAAGTCCATCGACCCGATGATCGAGAAGTCGATGCCGAAGGCGTTCTCTTCGGTGAGCTTGGTCTGCAGGACGGTGCTCTCGATGAGTACCTGCGCAGGCTTCGTGTCCAGCTCGATCAGCAGCGTCTCGATCGCCTTGAGGTTCTCCTCGTAGTCGGTGATGACCAGCGCAGCGCCCAGCGCCCACTTGTCCGCGCCGATGGGCGCGTTGGCGGGGATGCTGAAGTCGTCGACCTTCGGCGTCGCCTTGATCTCGCCCTCCTTGGAGAGCATGCCCTTGACAAATTCGGCGGCGTCGGGGGCGTTGAGGAAGTTGAGGATGACGACCTTGGCGACGCGCTTCTTGAACGTCTTCTCGATCTTCTCGAGTTCGTCAAGGGTGTAGACGTAGATGAAGCTGCCCTTCTCAACGTACGCGAAACCGTTCGCGTGCAGGAGCGCATCCAGGGCCTCGTAGAACGTGACGCCCCAGAGGTTCATGGTGACCTTGCCCGAGACATTCTTGGAGACGATGATGTTCTTCTGCGCGGAGATGGAGAGCATCTCGAGCACGCTCACCAGGTCCTCGTCCTTCACGTGCAGGTCAACGGTGTTGTGCTCGGTGACTTTGACCTTCGGCTGGTCCTTCGGCTGGCTCTTCGCCTCGGCGGGAGCGGCGACACGCACCGCGGTGCCGCTGGTTGCCTTCGCCTCAGCGGCCAGGGCCATCATGGTGCCAACGCCTGGTTCTGCACCGGCGACAGAGGTCAGACCGCCGGCCGCGATGGCCAGTACTGCGGCGAAAGTACCCGAACACACCGGCGTGAAGTTCTGACGCATGGCTCTGCTCCGAGGAAAAAGGGACGTGCTTCTTTCTGGCGTTGTGGGAATGGCGGTTTCCGGTCGAAGCCGCGCACGAGTGGTTTTGTCGTCTATTCCGACTGGTGACTTTGGGCCGGTAAGGGAATCACCACCGACATTCCGCCTGCTCGGTACAGCGGGATCTCCCTCGAATGGGGTGACCGGATAACAAAACCGGCGGCCGTCGGGCCGCCGTGCACAGATTCAGATTCACTTGGTAGATTCGCTCAAGTCAGCAAGGCGCTGGTCCGAGCTGCGCTCAACCCGGCTCCGACCACGTCAGCGAGCAGCCGGATCGTCCGGTTGCATTGGCTGTTGCTTGGGGATCGCCTTGCCGGTGCCGGCTGGATTGTGCGGGTCCTCGCCGACGTTCGCCGCCGGCACTGGGTCAGCCGTCGCGACGCGCGGTGGGTGGCTGACAAGCAGGAGCCGGGCCCACAGAAGCAGGCCCAGTGCGCAGGCGGCGCACGCGAAGAGGCTCATCCCGGGTTTCAGGCGCAGGTGCTTCATGTCAGTTCCCTGAGATCTTGCGGATGGTCGTGCGCCCGGTGTAGGCCTCGATCAGCAGCTCGTGCCGGCTGTCGGCGGTGATGATGACGATCTTGCCGCCCGTGCTGGGCGTGTTGCCGCCGGCGGTGGTCACCGGGGTGCCCATATCGTCGAAGATCAGCATGTTGCCAGCCAACGTTGTGGAAGCGATCGTCGCCCCTCCAAAGTCGCCTCCGTTCAGTTCGGTGATGAACCGCCCGGAGGCACGCGAGGGGTCGTAGAGCGTGTTCGAATCGTCGGTGGTCGATCCGATCACCTGCACGATGCGGTAGCTGTTCCCGCTGGGGTCAAACTTGACCGCCCTCCCCTGCTGCATCGAGATCGCGTCGGCCTGCGCAAAGGTGATATCGCTGACAATCTGCCGGATCGCACCCTGGACCTTCAGCACGCCGGTGCTGCCCATCGCCGGGATGACCATCGCCGCAGCGATCGCCAGGATGGCGACCGTCACGAGCACCTCGATCAGCGTGAACGCGTGGCGTGAATGACTGGGGGCGCGAAGGCGGGCCGACTGGGAGAGTGCCATGGGTGGATCCGGTGCGAACGGTCGTCGGCCCCTGCGGCCGCGGGCGGGGGACGGGGGGGACCGGGCTACTTCGCCGGTTCCGCGGCGGGCCAGTTGGTCACAGTGACCTGCTGCGGCGCGGCCAAATGTGATTCGATCCGGGCGAGTCGAGCGTTGATCTCGATCTGCTGCTCAACGACCCGCTTGAGCATCTCGACCGAACTGGTCGGCGCTGAGGGGATGTTCTCCGGTGCGGGCATCACGCCCGATGGAGGCATCGCGTTGATCAGCCCGCCGTTGGTGTAACCGCTCACCTGGGCCGTCGCCGACGAAGGGCCGGTGCGCTGCCCGAACGCCATGACGAGGAGGTTCACGCCAAGGAACGTGCACAGCGCCGCCGTCAGCGCGGTCGCGAGTTGGCCCGCTCGATCGGCTCCCGACCGCGGGTGCGGGGTGGTCGTTGCGGGGGGCGTCGGCGGGTTGGCGGGCTGCGGCTGATTCATCGGGACTCCCTCAATGGAAGAGGTTCAGTTCAAGTGGAAGGACCGCACGACTATCGACGCGGCCCGGCGTCGACTTAGGCCTACTTCGGGAACGGCTCGTCCTGCGCGTTGAAACCGCCCGCCCAGATGCGCCCAGTGGCCGGGTCGAAGATCCAGGCGTAGCCGCTCTGGTACGCGGTATCGGGCGTGTCACGCAGGATGATCGTGCGGTTGCTCGACGCATCGACCCATGCGTTCACCGGCGGGCTCAACAGAAACTCGGGCCCGATAATCCCGCCCCAGGTGCCGTCGCCCGCGGAGACTGCCGGCAGGCTCCGGTGGACAATGTGGTACGCCTCCATGTGGCGCCGCAGCTTCTTGAGCTCGCTGTACGTCACGCCACCCTGGGCATCCTTCGTCACATTCCACGAGGCGCCGAGCACGATCGCGGCGAGGATGCCAAGGATCAGCACCACGATCAGGATCTCGATGAGCGTGAACGCTCCACCGAGCCGGCGTTGTAGAGCAGCACGTCCGTCGGTCGTTTGCGTGAGGCTCGCGTTCATAAAAACGGCCGGCACTCTCTCGAGTCCCGGCCGCGACTGAGTTCAGGTCAGACCGCGGTCGGGCTTATTCCCAGACCTTGGTCGTCTCGTTCCAGCGGCAGGCGAAGAGGGTCTTCGCGGTGTCGTCCCAGATCCAGCCGGAGGTCGTCGAGGCGGTGTGGGTCGAGCCGGCCGTGATGACCGCGCTGTTGGTGCGGGGGTTGACGGGGTCCGAACGCAGGTAGTCAGGACCGCGCAGAGCGCGGGCGGCCGCGGTCGCGCCAGCCGGGTCACCCCAGGTCATGGCCGATGACGAGAAGGGGTACGTGCCGTTGTTACGGACGCGGTAGAGCTCGACCATGTTGCGGATCGTGCTCAGCTGAGTCTGCACGTTACCGGCCTGAGCGTCGTCGCTGGCCTTGGTGAACTGCGGGATGACGATCGCCGCGAGAATACCGAGGATGACAACAACGATCAGAATTTCGATGAGGGTGAAGGCCTTTTTGATTCCGTTACGCATAGCGAGACACTCCTGAGGGGCATTTTCCGTGCCGCCACAGGGACATTCCCGATGGCCGGCGTTCAACGTTCGCCGCCCTCTCCGCGTGGGGCGACGGCTGTACATCGGCCCTTGCCCAAGGTGCCTTAGCCGCAGTTCTTCACTCGCTGCTAAGCCGATCCGCCTGTAGCGTCTATGACGCGCATGACACCGCGGCGCTGCCGCGGCCCAAGCCTTATCGGAGCCGCCCCCTCGAATGTTGATCGGCTCTGCTCAAGTAGACCGCGGCCGCAGCACCTGCAGGCAGTAGCCGATCGGCTCGAACGCCTTTGCCCGCCCGGTGGGCCCGTAGCAGGCGACGACCTCCCAGCCCGCGGTTTGCAGCAGACTTTCCCACTGCGACTTTGTGTAGGTCCGAAGGTGGTACACGCTGTCAATGTGCCGCTCTTTCCTCTGTGCGCCGCGCCCGATCAGGATGGTCTTGTGGCTCATCGCCGTCTCGCGCCGCGAGCGACCTTCCGGGGGAACATACGAAACGAACTGGTGAACGCTCAGCCCGGCGACGCGGCCCTTCCAGACGTCCTCGCTCGGCTGGGCCATGCCGGTTGGATTCACCTCGACGCCCACGATGTACACACCCCCGCTGCGCAACGCACGCCGCACGCAGGAAAGGTGGTCAACTAGTGCGCGGTCGGTCATCAGGTGGCGGACCGAGTTGATCGGATTGATCGCCACATCGAACGCTGCGCGCCGAACGTTGAACCGCTCCATCGGAGCGGTGATGAACCGCACCCGCGCCGCGAGCCCGAGCCGCTCGGCCTCTGCGGCGGCAAAGGCGTTCATCGGCGCGAGCATGTCAACACCGACGCCGGAGTGCCCCGCCTGCGCAAGCGCGTGCAGGTAGCGACCTGTACCGCTCGCCGGTTCAAGCCACCGCAGCGGCCCCGACGCGGCGTTCGTCGCGTGCCGCCGCGCCAGCCGCTCAAACACACGGGCCTCAGCCCGCGTTCCGTGCATATGAAGCACGTGGTAGATCAGCGGGTCGTCGTAGTAGCTTGCCCGGTCGCTCTCAACGTGCGTCATGCAACCACGGCAGACCGCCGCTCCATCTGGACCCTGCCCTTCACGACCGTTGCAATCGCTCGCCCTTTCACCGTCCAGCCAACAAACGGCGAGTTGGCGCTCTGCCCGGCGAATCCCTCGCGACTGATCGTCCACTCTGCGTCAGGGTCGATCACCGTGATGTCCGCGGGCCCGCCCACTCGGAGACTGCCGATTCCCAGAGCGTCCAGCCCGCACAGGCGGGCGGGCTCGATCGTCATCAATTCAATCAGCCGTGGCCAGCCGATCACAGCTTCGCTTACCAGTGCCTTGACGTAAAGCGCAAGCGCGGTCTCAAGCCCGATGATCCCGAAGCTCGCCGAGTCGAACGGCACATCCTTGCTCTCTTGCGTGTGCGGCGCGTGGTCGGTCCCCAGCACGGAGATCGTGCCGTCGGCGACACCCAGCCTGATCGCCTCGATGTCGTGGCGGTCACGCAGCGGCGGGTTCATCTTCAGCCGCGTGTCGTAGCCGCCGTTGAGCGTCTCGATCAGATCGCAGGTCAGCAGCAGGTGGTGCGGGCTCGCCTCCGCCGTCACCGGCAGGCCCTCCTTTCGGGCCCTGCGGACAATCTCCACGCTCCCTCCGCTTGAGAGGTGCTGCACGTGGTAGCGGCACCCGATGCCGCGGTTGAGCGAAACATCCCGCTCGATAATGATCTCCTCCGCCGCGCGCGGCCAGCCCCCCAGCCCCAGGCGCGTTGCGACTTCGCCCGCGTTCATCACGCCGCCGTTCGTCAGCGTCGCTTCCTGGCAGTGCTGCATCATCGCGCGACCGGTCGGCTTGATCGCAACAAAGGCTCGCTGCTGCATGCCGGCGCTGGCGACGCAGTCGCCGTCATCTGAAAACCCCACGGCTCCGGCCGCGGCCATGAGTTCGATCTCCGCGAGTTCCTCGCCGCGCCGACCCTTGGTGACCGCCGCGACCGAAAAGACGCGACAATGGCCCGTCTCCCTCCCTCGCGCGTCGATGTACCGCACCATCGTGTCGTTGTCCAGGCACGGCGTGGTGTTGGGCATGCAGGCGACGCTGGTGAACCCGCCCTCAACCGCCGCCCGCGTGCCCGTCGCGAGCGTCTCGGCCCGTTCGTTGCCCGGCTCGCGCAGGTGAACGTGCGGATCGATCAGACCCGGCGTGACCAGGCATCCTTCGGCGTCGACTACCCGAACGCCCGAGGGACGCTCGAGCTTGGGGCCGATCGCCCGAATCACTCCATCCTCAACGGCAACGTCTCCTGCCTTGTCCAGGCCCGTCGAGGGGTCAAGAACTCGTCCGCCGACGATCAGCAGTTTGGGCATGGGCGGAGCGTATGCGTTTGTCCTTGCCTGGCGAGCCGTCCCTGCGGGGAGCGCAGCTTCGGCCTACGGGCATCGATCGCGGAACCAAGAAAGAACGGCCTCCAAATCAGGATCTTCCTTGCGCCAGGCCGCAGTATGCGGCCGCACCGCATGCGTGCGCCCGGGGCACGCCACGGTTACCGGGCTGGGTCGATTCTCGTGCGAATCGGGGCCTATGCTCCCCCTCGCCACCGGGGTGTAGCGCAGTTTGGTAGCGCGTTTGACTGGGGGTCAAAAGGTCGTGGGTTCAAATCCCGCCACCCCGATTCTGAAGGCTTGATGGCCTCGGCAAGTGCCGAGGCCATCTGCATTTCCGAACTGTTCAAACCAGCCATCTCTTTCTTGAGGTACAACGGAGCCTCGGATTCCCGAGTGCTTGCGGCCGGCGGTACTTTGGCCAAGCCGCTTACAGAAGGGCATGGATTTGTCCTGCCCAGTTCTTGAAGGTTTGGGATTTGAGCGGCCCTGTGTGGCCAAGATCCGTATCTGGCCATCGCGGCAAGAACTCAGCGTTCGAAAAGTTGCTCAGCGGGCCAAACCGTGGCAGGGGCATGGGAGTATGCACGACCACACAGTGTTGTCAACGGGACAGGCAAAACCGCCTTGGCGATACGAGAAGTCGTGATCGCGGAACTACTTCGCCCGCTCGGTCATGACGTGGTAGTGGGGGTCTTCACTCACGTTGGCCTCGACCAGGTCGCCCGCCCGAACGAGAAGGCGGCGGCAGTCTGCGCTCAGGTGCGTCAGGTGCAGGCGCTTGCCGAGCCGCTGGTAGCGTTCGGCGAGCACGTTGATGGCCTCGAGGCCCGACTGGTCGTAGACGCGGCTGAAGTAGAAGTCGATTACCACATCTTCTGGGTCTTCCTGCGGCGTAAAGAGGTCGCGGAAGCGTGACACGCTGCCGAAGAAGAGCACCCCGTGCAACTGATAGATCTTGCTGCCACGCTCATTGAACTTCACGTCGGCGATGAGGTGCTTGCTCTTGTTCCAAGCGAACGCGAGCGCCGACACCGCCACGCCCAGGATCACGGCGGAGGCGAGGTCGTGCATCACCACGGTGTACGCCGCGACCACGATCATGATGAGCACTTCAACCAGTGGAATCCGGCGCCAGGTCTGCAGCGTCGCCCACTCGAACGTGCCGATCACCACCATGAACATCACGCCGACGAGCGCCGCCATCGGCACCGCTCAGGCCCGAGCCGACCAGCACCAGCTGATCCTGAGCGGTGCAAGGACCGTTCACCGTCGGCGTCATCGCCCTCCCCAGCCCGTTGGTCGAGCGGAACGGCCGCTGAAAGTTCTTAAACGTCAGGTTGGTCCCATCCGGATTGCCCGGCACGAAGCTCTTCTGGTCCCCCGGTGAGTGAAAACTGTCGGCGAAGACGACCTCAATCTGGCCGAGAGCCGCCCGCCCGCCCGCGGCAACCGCCAGAAGGGTGCAGAGCATCGCGGCAGAGCGAACGGCAGTATTCGTTGACATGACTTGGAGTATGCCCCAGTGGTCCACCCCGCACAACCCGGGCATTGGCCTGTTTGGGCCCGTTCGGCCGGTCGCGTCGCACCACCATCAACCGGCCCCCAGCCCGGGTACGCTCCCATGCCGTGGAACTCACCACCCTGCGCTACTTCCGAGCGATCGCCAAGGCCGGGCACATGACCCGCGCTGCCGCTTCCCTCGGCGTCACCCAGCCGGCACTCAGCGCCGTCGTCAAGAAGCTCGAGGCCGAGGTCGGGGCATCCCTTCTGCACCGCACCGGCAAGGGCGTCTTGCTCACCGAGGCCGGTCGCGTCTTCCTCGCCCACGCCGAGGAGTCGATCCGCCGCGCCGAGGCCGCAGTGACCTCGGTGCGGGAACTCGTCGGGCTTCAGGCCGGCTCGATCCGCGTCGGAGGCGGCGCCACCGCAACGACCTACCTCCTGCCACCAGCCATCGGGGTGTTCCGGCGCCAACACCCTGGCGTGCGGTTCTACGTCCGCGAGCACGGCTCCTCGTCGATCGCCGCCGCCGTTATCTCCGGCGAGCTTGACCTTGGGATCGTCACGCTGCCGCTGAAGAAGGCCGAGAGCGGGAGCCTCTTGACGGCCGCGCTGGCCGACGACGAGCTGCGCCTCATCACCCCACCCGGGCACAAGCTCGCGGAGAAGAAATCGTTCGCCTGGAAGGAACTCGAGGGTGAACGCCTCGTCGCGTTCGAGGCCGGCAGCGCCGTGCGCGACCTCATCGACCGTTCAGCCGCCGCGGCCGAGGCGACGATCAACGTGGTCATGGAGCTCCGCTCGATCGAGTCGATCAAACGATCCGTCGCCGCGGGCATCGGCGTCGGCTTCGTCAGCCGCTTCGCCCTCGACGCCAACCAGCCGGGCGCTTCGTGCCGCGATGGCAAGCTCGTTCGTTCACTGGCGATCGCCAAGCCGAACGACCGGGCCCTCTCGCCCGCGGCTCGCGCCTTCGAAGCGACGCTGCTACAGACCTCGCGTGAACGCAAGGCATAGGTCCCGTCGGACCAACACCTCAGAATCACACCGCCACAGTCTTCACGCTCGCCGCGACATCAAACGCCGCCTCGGTCTTCGCCTTGACCTCATCTACGGTCATCCCGGGCGCTACCTCGGTCAGCACGAACCGGCCCTTCGCCTTGTCGAACTCGAAGACCCCCACTTCGCTGATGACCATATCAACGCAGTTCTTCCCCGTCAGCGGAAGCGAGCACTTCTTTACCAGTTTGGCGCTGCCGTCCTTGGCGTTGTGCTCCATCGTCACCACCACGCGCTTCACGCCAGCTACCAGGTCCATCGCCCCGCCCATCCCCTTCACCAGCTTGCCCGGCACCATCCAATTGGCAATGTCCCCCTGCTCACTCACCTGCATCGCGCCAAGGATGCACATATCGATGTGCCCGCCACGGATCATCGCGAACGAGTCGCTCGACGAGAAGTAGGCCGCCCCCTTGCGGGCCGTCACCGTCTGCTTGCCGGCGTTGATCAAGTCGGCGTCAACTTCCGCATCAGTCGGGAAGGGCCCGATCCCCAGCAGCCCGTTCTCACTCTGCAGCCACACATCCATCCCCGCGGGGATGTAATTCGCAACCATCGTCGGCATACCGATGCCCAGGTTGACGATGTACCCGTCCTTCAGTTCCTTGGCCGCCCGCTTGGTGATCTGCTCGCGTGTGAGTGGCATGGCCAAACCCTAGGGAGCGGCCGCGCCGCACGCCACGCCCGATCGGCCTGCATCCATCGTTTCGCCCTCGGCGAACCCACACGGGCAGACCCCACAATGGAGCCCACCAGATGAACTTCCGCCCGCTGCTTGCCGCCGCCATCTTCCCCCTCCTGGCGATCAGCGCCGGCTGCATCGTGCACGTGAATAGACACGACAACCCCCACTGCCACGAGTTCGCCGGTCCAGTCGGTAACTACGCGGGCGCTGTCCGCGCCGCCGGAACGATCTCCTTTTCCGGAGACCGCTGCTCGACGCTCAGCACCATCGCCGCCAGGGCGGACATCGACGAGGCAAGTCAGCTGATGCTTGTTGACTCACTCCGCGGCTCATGGGGGTTCTCAGGTGACAAGGCGGCGGTGCTCAGCACGCTGGTGAGCAACCCCGCCTGCACACCCCGCTCGGCCCTCCATATCGCCAATCACCTTGAGAAGATCGTCAACTTCAGCGAAGACCGCAAGCGAATCGCCGACCAGCTCGCAAGCCGGCCCACCCCCCAGCCGGTCGATTCGCCACGGTGAGAAGCACTGATTGGCGGTGCAGAAACGTCCCAGCCTGCGAAACGGCCCGCGGACGTTCATCGTGCAAAGGCCAGGGACCGGTTCGTTTCGCGACGGCAGCAAGCACCCTTAGGGGAACCGCGACGGCTATACTCGTCCCCTGTCCCGCAGCGGCCCAACCGCGGCGGATCTGGCGCGATCGAGGTGGCCGATTCCGGCTCTGCTCGATCGTGGCTGGCTCCGATTGTGGCCGCTGATGGGGTTCATTCGCACGTGCCGCGGAACGAGTGTTTTTTCCAAATGATCGATCAGAACCTTATCGCTTCCCTGGGCCTGGACATCGACTCCGACACGCTGCTCAACGCCGAGATGGGCGGGCAGACCATCGAGATGGACTCGGTCCTGGGGACGCAGACCGCCGACTTCACCGCCGGCACGATTATCGAAGGCTACATCCGCGGGTACGCCGGTGACGACGTGATTGTCGACGTCGGCCTCAAGAGCGAAGGCCTCATCCCCAAGGAGGAGTTCGAAGGAACCGAGATCAGAATCGGCGACAAGGTCAAGGTTTACCTCGACGCCCTGGAGGGCGACGGAGGCCTGGTGCAGGTCTCCAAGCGCAAGGCCGACCGCATGATCAACTGGCAGAAGCTGGTTGACACCACGCGCGAGGGCGACGTGGTCGAAGGCCGCATCACCAAGAAGATCAAGGGCGGCCTGCTGATGGACATCGGCGTGCCGGTGTTCCTCCCCGCCTCGCAGGTGGACGTCCGCCGCCCCGGCAGCATCGACGAGTTCATGGGCCGCACGGTCCGCGCCACGGTCATCAAGATCGACCTTGAACGCCGCAACATCGTCGTCAGCCGGCGCAAGCTGATCGAGGAAGAGCGCGACATGGCGAAGATCCGCCTCCTCGAGCGTCTGGCCGAGGGCCAGATCATCGAGGGCGAGGTCAAGAACATCGCCGACTTCGGCGCATTCATCGACCTGGGCGGCATCGACGGCCT
>JAUXUZ010000373.1 GCA_030680655.1 Phycisphaerales bacterium | reverse complement strand
CACGATGAACCTCACGCGCCAGTACGGCACGGAACAGGCCGCAAATACGGACTGGAAGAAGAACCTGATGGAGCAGACGGGCCTGAACGAGGAGCAGGCCGACGCCCGTATCAACCAACTCGCCGACACGTACCTCGCAAGCGCTGGGCGCTCCGGCAACGCTTCGCTCGAGGGGGCCAACGCTCTGGCTGAGTACCGAGGCCTGGGCCGCCTTTTCGACTCCTACCGCGATGTGCCGCAGACCTCGGCGAACCGCATCACCGCCGAGGCCCGCCGCCAGCTCGATGTGGCCCTGATCAAGTACATCTACGTTCCGCTGACCGAGGCACGCATAGCGGCCGCGCCCGCCCCGACCGCCGAAGAGATGCAGGCACAGTTCGAGAAGCACAAGGACACGACCGTGGGGACCGGCGAGAACGGCGCCGGCTACCGCCAGAACGACCGCGTGACGTACACCTGGTTCTCGATCGACAAGGCCGCGACAAGCAAAGCGGTGCGGATCGACCCCATCGAGGTCCAGCGCCGGGCCATCCCGCGTCAGACCGCGGAGGGGACGCTCGACCCGGCCGTGCGCCGCCAGATCGAAGACGAGATCCGCGGCGAAATGACCCAGCGCGTGATCGATGACTTCACGCGCGAGGTCCGCGCCGAGTTCCTGCGAGACAGCGCGTTGCTCCCCGACAAGCACGGCTACAAGGTCCTCCCGGCCGACTGGACGAAGCCTGACGTCACCGCCGCCGTAGGCGCGGCTCTGCAACGCCTGCCCGTCGCGGACCGCGCAGCCCTGGCGGTCTCACCCATCAACACGGTTGCAACCCCCCAGGACGCTCGCGCGTTTGTGATGCAAACGGGGGTCGGCACGAGCATGCTCTCGCGCACGGGCCAGCAGCCGCTGTACCTGCGTGACGTGCTCTTTGGCGCGAAAGAACTCGACAAGCCCGCCGGGCGGGTGCCCGCGCAGGTCGGCCTCCCGATCACCTCGCCCTTCACCGGCGGCAACGGAATGCTCTACTTCGTCATGCTCGACAGTGTGCTGCCGGCCGCCAGCCCCACGAGCCTCGACGAAGTCCGCGCGATGGTTGAGAAGGACATCCGCAAAGCCAAGGCGCTCCAGACGCTCAAGGCTGAGATCGAGGGAGTGCTCCCCGCGGTTGTGCTCTTTGGAATGACCGATGCGCCCGCGCAACTGGAGAAGATCGGCTACCCCGGATTGACCGTCCAGAGTGGATTCGCTCAGCGCGCCCGCGGCGTAGCGACCGAGCAAGGCGCGCCAGCGCAGGACGAACTGCAGGACATGGAGTTCGTCGATGCGGCCCTCACCCACGCAGAGAAGCTCGATCCGAGCCTGCGAGTCACCGCTGACAGCGCGCTGGACCGAACGTTCGTCCACGCACTCGCGGGCGGCTCGGGCGCGGTTCTCACGCAGATCACCGGGCTGAGGCCGCTTACGCAGGAAGCGTTCCGCTACCTCTTCGTGTTCGATCAGGACCTGCGGGCGAGGCTGACGTTCCAAGACATGCCCAAGATCGAAGTCGCTCCGTTCAACACCGACCAGCTCGTCAAGCGGCTCAACGTCACGGGGCTCGACCGTACGAAGAAGAGTAACGAATCCCCCTGACCCCGGACAAGCCCCACGTCCCTCACGATGCAGCACGGCCCACAGGACACGCCGCCGCAGCAGCAGTCACCCGCAGCGGCGCGCGGGTTGATCGTCGTGAACGCCTACACCTGCAGGCCGCCCGGGGCCGACGCCGCGGCCGACCTGTGCGACCGCGCTTCGGCGTCGCTCGCCGCGGCCGGGCACGCGGGCCCTGCCGACCTGGCCTTCCTGTTCTTTACGCCCCACCACGCGCCCGACCTGGCGAGCATCGAACGCACGATCGCCACGCGGCTGTCGCCGGGCCACTTGATCGGCTGCAGCGCCGAGACCGTTCTCGCTGGTGCGTTCGAGCTTGAGGGCACACCTGCGATCTCGTTGCTCGCGCTTGTGATGCCTGGCGTGTTCGCGAAGACGTTCAGCTCTGCCGATCTGCCCGCCTCGCTCGCACAATCCGAGCTTGAGGACTCCCCAGCCCACACCGACGACCTCGCCGCCGTCGCCAGCGCCGCTGGCATCGGCCCCGGACACCGGGCGACGGTCCTGCTCGCGGACCCGTTCACAACGCCCATCGACGCCGTTCTCGGTGCTCTCAACACCGCACGGGCGCTGGCAAACCCGCACGGCGCTGGAGGAGGTGGCTCCGACGGTGATCATCGACGCGCACCGATTGTCGGAGGGTTCGCTTCCGCTGCAGCCCGTCCCGGTGGCAACACTCTGCTGGTTGACGGGCGCATCACAACCTCGGGGTGCGTAGGCGTCTCGCTCGCAGGAGCGCTACAAGCAGAGTGCATCGTGAGCCAGGGGTGCCGGCCGGTCGGCCCGAACCTCATCGTCACCAGATCGCAGGGCCAGTTCATCCGGTCACTCGGTGGTCGCCCCGCGCTCAAGGTGCTCGAGGAGATCATCGAGTCGCTCAACGAGCCGCAGCGAGCGCTGCTGGGTGGCGGCCTGCTGGTCGGACGGGTGGTGAACGAGTACAAGGACCACTTCGGACGGGCGGACTACCTGATGCGGGCGGTCGTCGGGGTCATGAAGCAGGACAACGCCATTGCCGTCGCCGACCGGGTGCGCACAGGCCAGACCGTCCGATTCCACATCCGCGATGCCGCGACCGCCCACGAGGACCTCTCGATGCTCCTCGACGCCCAGGCGCTGCACGGCCCACCCGCCGGGGCGCTGGTCTTCACCTGCAACGGTCGCGGGACCCGCCTGTTCTCGAGCCCCCACCACGATTCTCAAGCGATTCAGCAGGCTTTCCAGCAGGACGAACCCGCCGAGATGAAGGCCAAG
>JAUXUZ010000368.1 GCA_030680655.1 Phycisphaerales bacterium | reverse complement strand
CTGCGCGATGACCTCGGACCACGCCGCGGGCGCACCGTCGCCGGTGAAGACGGTGGTGGTGTTGAAGCTGTTGGGAATGATGGATGCGGATGCGGAAGCGGGGGCGGGTGCGGGGGCGCTGGGCGCGGTGGCGGTCTGCATCGAGGCGCAGCCGGAGAAGAGGGCGAACGCCACGGTCAGGCTTGCGAGTACGCAGCGGTGCATCATCGTTGTTCCTTTGTCTTGACCCGTCTTCCAGTCTTGATCCGTGTCGATCCGCGTCCATCCGCGGCTCTCCCCTTCAGACCGCCGCTGCGATCGCGCTGGCGAGTTGTGCGCCGGCGGTGTGGTCGATCTTGGCGGCGGGCCAGTCGATGCCGAGGCCCTGCGAGCCGCCCCCCCCCGGCTTGGGGATGATGTGGAAGTGCACGTGCATGACCTCCTGGTGGGCGGCCGCGCCGTTGTTCTGCAGGAGGTTGTAGTCGCTCGTTCCCGTGGCCCTCATCACCGCCCGGCAGAGGCGCGGCAGGATGCGGCCGATGGCTGCGGCGGACACATCCGACAGCTTGTCCAGCGTCGGGGCGGGTTCTTTGGGGATCACCAGCGTGTGGCCGGGGGCGAGGGGGTTGATATCGAGGAAGGCAAGGACCTTGTCATCCTCGTAGACCTTGTGGCAGGGGATCTCACCGTTGATGATGCGCGTGAAGATGGAGGGGGGAGGGGAAGGCATGGCTAGAGCGTACCATCTCGGCATGGACGGCGGAGCCGCCACTTCAGCGCAACCAACCCGGCAACCGATCCGTGTGCTCCCCACGCTGGTGGCCAACCAGATCGCCGCGGGCGAGGTGGTGGAGCGGCCGGCGAGCGTGGTGAAGGAGCTGGTGGAGAACGCGCTGGATGCGGGGGGGACGCGGGTCATCGTCGAGCTTGAGCAGGGCGGAGTGGAGCTGATCCGCATCAGCGACGATGGGAGCGGCATCCCCGCCGATGAGCTGGCCCTGGCGCTGGCGCCGCACGCGACGAGCAAGATCCGCAGCAGCGAGGAGCTGGAGGCGATCGCGACCAAGGGGTTCAGGGGTGAGGCGCTGGCGAGCATCGCGAGCGTGAGTCGCATGAGCATCCGCTCGCGGACCGGCCACGATGATGCCGCGGCGGAGATCGAGTGCGAGGGGGTGACGCTGGCACCGGTCAAGCCCGCCGCGGGCCCGGTAGGGACGGTGGTGACGGTGCGGAACCTCTTCTTCAACACGCCAGCGCGCCGGAAGTTTCTGCGGACACCGGCGACGGAGCAGGGTCGGTGCGTGGATGTGGTCAAGGACCTGGCGCTGGCGCACCCATCGATCGGGTTCTCGGTGGTGAGCGATGGGCGGAAGGGGTTCGAGGTGCCGCCGGGTCAGTCGCCGCGGGAGCGTGCGCTGACGGTGCTGGGTGAGGAGCTCGAGGGGCAGATGCTGGAGGTGACGGCGGATTCGGCCGACCGCCACGGGCTGGCACACGCGGGGGCGGTGTCGTTGTGGGGGCTGATCGGGATGCCCGCGCTGGCGCGTGCGACGGCGGCAGCGCAGCACGTGGCGCTGAACGGGCGGATCATCCGCGACAAGACGGTCCAGCACGCGATCAAAGAGGCGTACCGCGGGCTGATCGAGCCGGGCCGGCACCCGATGGCGGTGCTGCTGATCGAGATCGATCCGCGGAGCGTGGATGTGAACGTGCACCCGGCCAAGACCGAGGTGCGCTTCCGCGACTCGTCGCTGGTGCACTCGATGGTGCTGCGGACGATCCGCGAGGCGCTGCAGCGTGCGGACCTGACGGCGGGGTACGCGCCATCGGCTGCGCCGCCGCGCTACACGCCGGGGCTGGCGCCGCCGGTGCAGACCAACGCGGCGAGTGCGGCGGCGTTTGCTGAGGCGTTCAAGGCTCGGTTTGGACGTGCGCCTGACGCGAACCAGACGATTCAATTTACCACAGAGGGCACAGAGAGCGCAGAGGAAGGCGGCGGGGAAGGGGGGCGGCCTCGGATGAACACGGATGGGACGGATCTGAACGGATTGATCCGTGTTGATCCGCGTTCATCCGCGGCTGGCTCTGGTTTCTTGTCTTCCTCTGCGCTCTCTGTGAACTCTGTGGTGAACTCCGGCTCTTTGCTGGACATCGCCCCAACGACGCGGCCGCTGCAGGTGCACAACTCGTTCCTGGTGACGCAGGACGACCGGGGGATGGTGATCATCGACCAGCACGCGCTCCACGAGCGGGTGATGTTCGAGAAGCTGCTGGGCCGCGTGATGGGGACGGATGGGCGGGCGGGTGTGCCGCTGGAGAGCCAGCGGCTGCTGATGCCGGCGGTGATCAAGGCGGATGCGCGGCGCATCGAGGCGCTGGAGTCTTGCCGGGTGGAGGGTGGGCTCTTCCAGCGCATCGGGCTGGTGGCCGAGCAGGTCGGGCCTGACGCGATCGCGGTGCACGCCTTCCCGACGTTCCTGTTCGACCGCAACGTGGAGGTGGAGTCGTTCGTGACCGAACTGCTCGACCGTGCGGCGGCGGAGGCGGGGGGGACCGGGGCGGGCTCGGGCTTTGCCGGGGGGCCATCGAGCGAGCAGGCGCTGCACGAGGTGCTCGACATGATGGCGTGCAAGGCGGCGATCAAGGCGGGCAACGCGTTGAGTGATCTGGAGATCGCCGAGCTGCTGGCGTACCGGGACCGAACGGAGCGGGCGGCCTCGTGCCCGCACGGACGGCCGACGAGTGTGCGTCTGACGATCAAGGACCTCGAGCGGATGTTCCACCGTTCGTGAGGAGCTGACGGGCGGGGCTTGGGGGGGAGGGGCTGAGCGAGGCAGAGTCTGCGGAGGCAGGCGAGGTCGCAGGCTTAGGTCGAAAGCGGCCTGAGGTGTCCCGTAGGGCCGTACATGTGACAACTCTCTGGCTGTACCCTTTGCGTTGTCGAGGGTGCGGCCCAGAGTCGGCATGGAGCAAAGCAATGGCAAAGCAGATGATTTCGTGGTTTGGGACCGCGGCCGCACTGGCCGTTTTGGCTGTGAACGGGGCCGCGCTTTGCCAACCGCCGATGGAGCCGAGCGGCGGGGGCGGGCCGGGTGGGCGCGGACCGGGTGGAGGCGGTGGGCCGATGGGGGAGGAGCGCAAGCTCGTCAAGCAGTTCGATGCCGACAAGAACGATCGGCTCGACATCGCCGAGCGCGAGGCGGCGCGGAAGTTTGTCAAGGCAGAGAAGGCGAAACGCCCGAACCGGATGGGCCCCGGTGGGCCGGGCGGCCCGGGTGGGCCTGGCGGGCCGATGGGGATGGGTGAAGCGGAGGAGGAAGCGCGGCCCGGCTTGACGGTGCTCCCGGCTGATGTGATGCCGGTCACCGGCGACCTGTACGACCCGACCGTGCTGCGCACGATCTTCCTTGACTTTGATTCCAGCGATTGGGAGTCGGAGCTGGAGGACTTTTACAACAGCGATGTTGAGGTGCCCGCAACGATGACCGTTGACGGGAAGAAGTACCCGGGCGTCGGCGTCCACTTCCGCGGGGCGTCGTCGTTTTTCGGTGTGAGCGCGGGGCACAAGCGATCGCTCAACGTGGCTGTTGATTTCACCGACGACAAACTGGCGCTGCGCACGCCGCCGGCGGGCAAGGCGGGCTCGAAGGAGGGGAACGCCTACCGCACGCACAACCTGCTCAACAGCCACGAAGACCCGTCGTTCATGAGCAGCGTGCTCTACTCGGCGATCGCGAATCAGTACATCCCCGCGCCGCGGGCGAACTACGTGCGCGTCGTGATCAACGGCGAGAACTGGGGTGTGTACGTCAACCTGGAGCAGTTCAACAAGGACTTCGTGCAGCGGCATTTCAACAGCGCTGCGGCGAAAGACAGGGCGCCAAAGGGTGCGGCGGCGCACGAGGGGCACGAGGCACGCTGGAAGGTCAAGGGGAGCCCGCAGACGCGCGCGGGGCTGGAGTACGTTGGTGATGATGTTGCCGCATACAAGCAGAAGTACCAGATCAAGAGCGCTGAACGCGATGGCGACTGGAAGGACCTGGTTCACTTGTGCAAGGTGCTCAACACCACGCCTCCCGAGCGGCTCGAGGCGGCGTTGAAGCCGATCCTCGATGTCGATGCGGCGCTGCGGTTTCTGGCGCTCGATGTGGCGCTGGCCAACGGCGATGGGTACTGGGTGCGTTCGAGCGACTATTCGATCTACAAGGATGCCGCGGGTGTGTTCCACATCGTCCCCCATGACATGAACGAGAGCTTTCAATCACGCCTGATGATGCCGGGTGGTGGGCGTGGCGGTCCGGGGGGCGGGCGCTGGCCGGGCGCTGGGGGCGGGGGAGGCGGACCCGGTGGCGATCCGCTGCAGGGGCCCGATGGTGACCGTCCGATGCGCGGCCAGCCTCCAGCGGGGGGTGCTGATCAGCCCGGCGGCGATCCTGCAGGCCGGCG